>JBBQKO010000132.1:0-11206 GCA_038327005.1 Chitinophagales bacterium
TTTGTTGTAGATAGTTTAGTCCAGGCCCATTTCTTTGCGGAGCTTAACTATTTTTTCCAGTTCTATCACATCTATTTGATCTTTGGGGCGATTGACTGCCTTTTTGTTGGCGATTAATTGGTTAATATGTAGAAATGGAACCGGTATATTGTCTATTTAAGCAATCGATGACATCTTTAGACATTCATCAAATGTATAACCTTCAAAGCCGATCATTTCTACCAAAATATTTAAGACTATTCCTGAGCCAATGTAAAAATCAGTCCAACCCGGAATAAATTGAAATTCTTCCGAATCAATCTCATCATTACCAAATTGGCTAAACGCTAAGCCGAGCAATTTCCGATTATCTCTCGTGTCCTTAATCCAAACATCGATGTATTTCGTGGTTCTTGAATACCCATGCAGATTGACTGCAACATCTCCAACTATAATATACTTTACTCCAAAATGGTTTAGTGATTTCCAGAAATCCAGAAGGCTTTGATCCATTAAATCCATGATGGTTAAGTCATTGTTTTATGAGTTACTTTAGCACTGGAGAGCATATTTCCGATTCGCATTAACCTTGTCATAATTCTAAACCGTTCCGTATAACTAAGTTTTAAGGATTCTATTAGATTCCTTTCCTCTGCGGCTTTCCACAAATCTAATTGAGCTGCATCGTCATTTAAAACGTTGCCATCAAGTGCCGGTTTTGTATATTTTTCTGAACCCATTTTGTAGTTTACTAAAATGTTTGGGCAAATTTATTATTTACAGGCTGATTTTTTCCTGGATTTCAAACTGCATTTTATGCAATTGGTAATAAAACCCCTTCCGTTCCATCAACTCATCATGCGACCCGATTTCTTTTATTTCTCCCTTATCCAATACCATTATTTTATTTGCTTTGCGGATGGTACTCAGTCTGTGTGCAATTACGATGGAGGTTCTGCCGGCAATTAACCGATCTATGGCATGTTGTATCAGTTGTTCACTCTCGGTATCAACTGACGATGTAGCTTCATCCAAAATAAGAATAGCCGGATCATAGAGCAACGCCCTTACGAAGGACAATAACTGTCGCTGTCCCAATGAGAGTGTGGCTCCCCGTTCCATCACATTGTAATCATATCCGCCGGGCAATTGCATTATAAAATCATGAATGCCTATCATTTTAGCTGCTGCTACTACTTGTTCTTTCTTAATGTCTTCATTTCTTAAAGTAACATTATCATAAACAGATCCGCTGAATAAAAATACATCCTGCAACACCACTGCTATTTTGCTTCGGAGGTAAAAAAGATCGTAATCTGTGATATCAGTATAATCAATTTTGATGCTCCCCTTCTGTATATGATACAAACGGTTCAGCAAACTAATGATCGAAGTTTTACCACTTCCTGTGTTGCCAACAATGGCCAATGTTTCTCCCGGATTTATTACAAACGAGATGTCTTTCAATACGTATTGCTGATCAATGTATGCGAACCAAACTTTTTCAAATGCTACCCTCCCACCTTTGATGACCGCTTTATTAGGTTCGCCATTTTTACCAACGGAAGCGGTTGAGATGGTGTAATCCTGATTGTCCATCACTTTAAAAACCCGTTCACCGGCAATCATACCCATTTGCAGCACGTTGAATTTATCTGCAATTACCCTAAGGGGACGAAATAATAAATTGAGGCATAATATAAAGGCCGTAATATTTCCTGCAGCTTCATGGGTTTGTGCGCCACCCGCCCACCATACCAACAAACCAAGTGAACTTGCCAATACCAGCTCTACTACCGGAAAAAAAACAGAATATGCAAAAATGGATCGCACATTTGCATTCCGATGTTCTTTATTGATTTCGTTGAATTTATTGAATTCTCTTTTTTCAGCAGCAAATGCCTGTACGATTGCCATTCCTGTAATATGTTCCTGAACGAAAGCATTTAATTGAGATACGGCATTGCGTACCCTGATAAAAGATTTATTGACACTTTCTTTGAAGAAATAAGTTGCAATGATCAGTGCTGGAAACGGGGCCATACAAACCAGTGTTAACTGCCAATCTACATAAAACATATAACTCAACACCGCAATAATGGATAACAAATCTGCAATAATGGGAATTAAACCATCACTAAAAATATCATTAATCGACTCTATATCATTGATTGTTCGGGTGGTTAAAGTGCCTATGGGGGTTTTATCGTATTGAGAAAGATTTAAATTAATAACCTTTTTATAGGTAGCCACCCGCATATCTTTAACCACATTTTGGCCAAGCGAGGCGGTAAAAAAAGTAAAAACAAAACGGCAAACGGTTTCAATCAGCAATAGCGCCAGTTGAATAATCGTAATACCAATGATTACCTCAGCCGCTCCTTTTAAAAACCAAACCTCTGCTCCAGGCTGCATTCCTTTATTGATGGTAAGTTGGATAAGCCAGGGTCTTATTGGAGAAATAACTGCTAAAAAAATGGCAAGGAAAAGGGACCAGAAAAATTTTGTTTTATAAGGTGCTGCAAAATTGAACACCCTTCTCAAAATTGAAAAATTGAATACCTTTTTTACTTTAACCGATTCACTCATAGAGCAAAGATATTTAGAAATTGACCGCCGCTGAAAATACCATAGCGGACGAGCGATACATAAAATTTGTAGTATATAATCCTAAAAAAATCAACGCTACAACTCTCCTTCCATTTTTTTATTATAGGCTTTTATAAAAATAGCTCCCAGGTTTTTATACGGAGGTACATAATCATCCCAACTTTCGGCCACTCCCTTATTGGCATCACTGTGAAATAATTTGGTTAACGATGCCCACATATCCTTCCATACCAGCGTTTTGCCTGAGGCAATCGTTTGATTGAGGTAATTGAGGATCGGCCGGTTGATATCGCCTTTACCTATTTCTTTAGTTGAAATAATATGTGCATCCGGACAAGAGTTGATAATCTGACTTAGATTTTGATACCCCCCACATGAACCTAAAACGATGATTTTAGCATCTTTAGCCATTCTTTCAATTGTGCGTGGCAACCAATAGCTATGGCCACGATGCACAACCACAGATGGCTGCATACCATTTCTTGACAAGTACCTGCCTAAATGCAATTGAGCAGTATCATCCAGGTTTTTATCATTGTCCAGCGGAAGATTAGCGAAGATGGATAATTTTTTACCTGTCAGTGATTTAATTTCCACCCATTCTTTTTGGGTAGAGATACTCCATTCTTTTTTGGAAAAGGAATTCAGAAATTGCGGAAAATGTGTTTTACCGTCTTCGTCACCATAAAAAAACACCTGCTGCACTACACGGCCATTTTCATCTGCCAGGTATTTATAATCAACCGAATAAATAGAGGGGATACCAATTTCACTCGTAAGGTCAATACTATTGTCGTTTGCAGATAAAAAAATCGTTTTTAATAAGCCATATATTGTCTTCCCCTTACTGTTATTTTGATTGATACTCTTCTGCTCATTCAGCGTAACATTCTTTAATATATTTTGAAGTAATACTGGGTTTTTGATGCTGCTATAACTGTCTGCCACATCTACTGCATCTTCCAGATTATTGGCCTGGTCCAGGTTGGCAACAAAAGCCTTCATCAGCGTAGTTGCATTATTGCCGGGCATCGTTCTTAAAAAGGTATCCAACTGGTTAAAGTTGGCAGCCATTTTTATAAACTTTTTAAAATAATCCATGTTTACGCTCAATAAAAGAGAGTCGCCCCTGGGTTTGCTGCCCATTCGCTGTAGTAACCTGGCAAAACTATGTTTGTAGCTGGAAGTGTAAATGTCATTTTCCCCCATTACCATTACATAATATAACTCCTCTGCCGACAAAGGATCCAATGCCTTCATTCGAATGTTCAGATTATTTTGTTCATGTAGATTATTGATTGGGGTAATAAAATGCTGAATGGCCTTTTTCTGCAACATTTTTCTTAACCCATTTGCACCAAACATGGCAATAGGTGTATCTTTTAACACCCCTAATCTATAAAAATAATCCTTCTCCGTTTTTACCAATAATTTAAAATAACCAACGCTGTCCATTCGTCCGTCGCCATCACCAATAATTTTTTTGATGGAATCGATGGCTATTTTATTGTGCAGAATATTATCTAAAAAAGGATAATACAACAAAGCGTTGTCCATCTTACTAAACGTTACAATTGCCTTTACTAGCGGATCAGTATTTTGTTGTATCAATTTGCCTTCGGGCGACCTTGTAGAATAGGCGTAATCGTACAATTGTTCCGGATCATTTTTGCAGGCAACTACTACAAGGCTATCAGCAAAGGGTTCTTTTACATATGGCCGTATAATAGAAAGAATCCTATCCGGATGCAGCGCACAGTATTTTAAGAAAACCAGTTTTTTGGCGCTGGCGTATTCTACATTTTTATTAAAAATTTCAACAAGGATCACACCAATTTCGTAGGGCATTTCATTTACATAGGGAAGCATACTTACGCTGTCCATATTCGCCTTCCAAACATGTTCAAAATGATCAACCAGCAAAGGTGCCAAAGCAGGATTGATATTTTTCGATTTCCATTCCATGCGAAAATTCCTAATCAGTTCTTCTATATAATTGAGCTGACGTATTTTTTCGTTGCTTGAAATTACTTTGTCATTCAGTTCTACCCAATCCTGAAACTTATTAACCCGCCTGGTGAGCGCATCTGTAACCTGTAAATTGATTTCTTCATTTGCAGACACCCTCACGATTCCATCAAGCGTTCCATCAGCTTTATCCATCAATATCTGCTCATTGTTAATTCTGTCATGAAACCGTTGGCGGCTCAGAGGGATTACAACAGAATCCTGAAATGCAAATACATCGGTATAAAACGCAACTATAAATAAGGGTAGTAAAAAATTTTTCATGTTTAGTATTCTATTGCAAAGATGGCGAAAAAAGCCAAACTGTTAAATTCATGTATCAAACAAAATATCAGCAAAGCATTATTGCTATCTATCAAAAAAATCAATTTATCCGGTGGTTTAAAACGAACGCTTAATTTTCCATCACGTACGAAAATAGTGACATTTTAAAACCAAACCATCGGTAGCCATAGTTTTATGAGGGATTTGGGAGCACGGAGGTTGATTTGCGTTAACAATTTGATAATACACGGAATGAGCAGGCTTTGATGCAATGATTCATGCGAAGCCCTACTTTTGCGGAGCGAAAAATAGTATGAGTATTGTTAAAAAAATTTTAATTGCAGATGATGAGCCGGATATCCTGGAGATCATCCAATTTAATCTACAGGCAGAAGGATACGAAGTAATCACCGCAAAAAACGGTGATGAGGCAATTGATGCTGCAAAAAAAAATCAACCTGATCTTATTATTTTAGACATCATGATGCCCGGTAAGAACGGCATTGAGGTATGCAATATTCTCCGGATGCAACCTGCATTTAATGATACGCTGATTGTTTTTCTATCCGCATTGAGCGATGAGCAAACAGAAATCCGCGGCTTGGAAACTGGTGCAGATGATTATCTTACCAAGCCCATCAGGCCCAAAATTCTGGTTAGTAAAGTAAGTGCTCTTTTTAGAAGGTTAAATAAAGATAAAGACGAAACTGAGATTGTACAATTGGGCGACCTGGTGATAGACCGGGAAAAATACATGGTTAAATACAAAGGCAATGATATCATTTTAGCACGCAAAGAATTTGAACTTTTGGCACTGCTGGCTTCTAAACCAGGAAAGGTTTTTTTGCGCAATGAAATATTAAACCAGGTATGGGGCACAGAAGTAATTGTAGGTGATCGCACAATTGATGTACATATCCGTAAAATTCGCCAGAAACTAAATCTTGATTGTATCACTACCGTTAAAGGCGTGGGATACAAATTTGAATTATAAATGCTCCTACCCTCTTTTGCAGCCATTATTTTAGTGCTTTTTACATTTTAGGTAATCATTCTCTTTGAAAAGAAATTAACTTACACCTGGTTAATTTTTGAAGATGAAAAAAAATAATTTAGGCCGGCCCATACCAGTTGAGAAAGTGAATAGCCTATCCCACGGACTTGGTATTTTATTTGGTGTAATCTGCATGCCGGTTTTAATTTTGCTGGCATTTAAAAATCAACATCTCGCTGCCCTAACGGGATCTGTTATTTACGGTTGTTGCTTTATTTTGCTTTTTACAGCTTCCACTATGTACCATGGCTTTAATCAACCGAAAATAAAAAAGCGGTTAAAAATTCTGGATCATATCAGTATATATTTTTTAATAGCAGGCACCTACACTCCATTTATTTTAATTTATGTAAACAACACATTTGGTATTACATTGTTGGCAATTTTGTGGAGCTTAACCCTAATCGGTGTCTTTTTTAAATTATACTTCACCGGCAGATTCGAGTTGGTTTCAACAGGTATCTATGTATTAATGGGATGGATTTTATTTGTTGGCGGAAAATCATTCTTTAAAGAAATGCCAGCTCCGGTAATTTCCTGGCTTGCCATTGGAGGGGTACTTTATTCACTGGGTGTAATTTTTTATTTGTGGAAAAAATATACCTATCACCATGTTATCTGGCACCTGTTTGTATTAGCGGCGGCTGTTTGTCATTATGTAGCTATTCTAATTTCTGTTTAATACAAATGTGACCGGATATATCATAAATTAACTAAAACAATTCATCCGAACAGCCATATCAGGTGATTGAGTGGCAATAGAACTTAATAGCTTCTGCTCTTGTATTTATTCATAAACATTATCCTTTTATCAACAATATGTTTTCAGCAAAAAATCTATCGCCACAACAACTCTCTGCAATCACTGCATTGATCATCGCCTTTCCTATCAGCGTGGCTTCCTTTTATTTTCAACCAGTGTGGTGGATTTCAATGATCGTTTTTACAGTCGTTTTCTTAGCTTGTTTCGGGCTGGTACTATTTATGGTGCAGAGTTTTGTTTACCGGAAAATAAAATTAATCTACAAACTCATTTACCAAACCAAGGCCAGCAAACGAGAAGAATTTTATTACAAAAATATCTTGCCACAAAAAAGCATTGATGAAGTAAGGGAAGACGTAGAACACTGGGCGCAGCAACGCAAGGCCGAAATTGAAGTTTTAAAACAGAATGAAGCCTACCGGAAAGAATTTTTACAGAACCTGTCGCACGAATTGAAAACCCCCATATTCGCAATACAGGGTTATGTAGATACTTTACTAAATGGAGCTTTGGAAAACCCTGAAGTAAATAGAAAATTCCTGGGCAGTACCGCCCGAAACATCGACAGGCTGGTAAACCTGGTAGATGACCTTGATGAAATATCAAAATTAGAACGGGGAGAACAGCATTTGTTTAAAGAGAATTTTATCATACAAGATCTTGTGAAGGAGGTGTTTGAATCACTTTCAATAAAAGCCGAGCTTAAACAAATAAAAATGGGCGTCAAAAAAGGTTGCGATGCACCGCTTACCGTTTATGCTGACAAAGAAAAACTACGCCAGGTATTCATTAACTTAATTGACAATGCTATTAAATATGGCAAACAAAATGGCGTGATTGAAGCGAGTGCCTACAAGATAGATGGCAAAAGGATTTTGATAGAAATTAGTGATGATGGCACCGGCATAGCAGAAGAACATTTAGGAAGAATATTCGAACGCTTTTACCGGACTGACCTTGCCCGAAGCCGTAAAGTAGGTGGTAGTGGTCTAGGACTCGCTATTTGCAAACACATAATTGAGGCCCATCACCAGGTAATTCACGTAAGAAGTACGCTTGATGTGGGTACAACTTTTGGGTTTACTTTAGAGAGTAAAAAAGATTAGCGGCAACCCCTACCTGGCATATAATGGGATATATCAGTTTGCCCTACTTTAACACCCATAAAAACAAGCGGCCCCAATAAAGCAATCCCACGCTTTAAAAAAGTGACTATTACGCCCGGTTTTCCGATACAACTTAGACCACATTTTTAAATCTGGTTGATTACAATATACGCTGCAACAACAACCAGCTATTTAATTGGGAATGTCCGGATTAAAAAAGTTTAAGTTTTGGTAAGAATTTCTTTACAATTACTAAACATACGGTATTGATCTTTGGGTTAAACTAATCCATTGGAAAAAAGAAAACTGGATGTTGCTATCATATCCGATGTACACCTCGGTACTTTTGGTTGCCGGGCCAACGAGTTATCCCGCTATCTTTCCACAATCGACCCCACCATCCTTGTTTTAAATGGTGACATCATTGACATCTGGCAGTTTAGTAAAAAGTATTGGCCGCCAGGGCACATGCAGGTAATCAAACAAATCACCAGTATGCTCAGCCGTGGGGTGAAGGTTTATTACATCACCGGTAATCACGATGAGATGCTTCGCCGGTTTGAAAACTTTTCCATCGGAGACTTTCACATTGTAAATAAAATGGTCATTCACCACGACAACAATACCCGTAGCTGGATTTTTCACGGAGATGTTTTTGATGTGATTATGAAGCATAGCAAGTGGCTGGCTAAACTTGGCGCCGTTGGCTATGATACGTTGATCTACATCAACTCATTCATCAATTATATCAGCAAAAAAATGGGAAAGGGTAAAATATCGCTCTCCAAAAAAATAAAGAACTCGGTAAAATCTGCCGTAAAGTATGTCAATAATTTTGAAGAAACGGCTGCTGATATTGCCATTGAAAAAGGATACGATTATGTAATCTGCGGTCATATTCACCAACCAGCCAATCGAATGATCAATACCAGCAAGGGAAATGTAAACTACCTGAACTCAGGTGACTGGATAGAAAACCTTACCGCTCTTGAGTATGAAAAAAATGCCTGGAAAATTTATCATTATAGCGAAGATATAAACGTAAACGAATTAACGGATGCGTATTACGTGGATGAGGCCGCCTACCTGCGTACTGCAGAATTATTTAAAATGATGATGGAGGATTTTGTAATTGCTTCTTAAACTTTTATTATGAAAGTATTATACGCTATACAGGCTACCGGAAATGGACATGTGAGCAGGGCCAATGAAATAATTCCGCTGCTGGAGAAAAAGTGTGACCTTGATATTCTGCTCAGCGGCACCCAGGCCGATGTAGGATTGAACCATGCCGTTACTTACCAGCGAAAAGGGTTCAGTTTTATTTTTGGTAAAAAAGGAGGCATCGATTTTTACAAAACCTTCAAACAATTTCAATCCAAAAAATTTATAAACGAAATCAAAAATTTACCGGTAGAAAATTACGACCTGGTGATTAATGATTTTGAACCCATCAGTGCCTGGGCATGTAAACTGAAAAATATCCCCTGTGTTGCGATGAGTCACCAGTATGCAGTATTGCACGACCGATCACCAAGACCTGTAAAAACCGATCCATTTGCATGGATGGTGTTACGTTATTATGCCCCCTGCAAAACCGGTGTTGGCTTTCATTTCAACAATTTTGCCGAAAATATTTTCACGCCTGTAATCAGGAAATCGATTCGTGAAACAAGCGTGACGAACCTGGGGCATTACACTGTTTACCTGCCGGCTTATGATGATGAAAAATTAATCAGCTTCTTTTCAAATTTTAAAAATGTACAATGGCAGATTTTTTCAAAGCATACCCAAAAATCCTATTCGGTAAATAATTGTCAGATACAGCCCGTTAGTAACAATGAATTTACAACCAGCTTTACCTCCTGCGAAGGAATCCTTTGCGGAGCTGGTTTTGAAACACCATCCGAAGCTTTGTACATGGGTAAAAAATTGATGATCATTCCAATGAAAAGCCAGTATGAGCAACATTGCAATGCAGCGGGTGCCGCAGAATTGGGCGTGCCTGTAATTAAAAAATTAAAGAAAAAATACATTCACCTGGTAGATAACTGGATTAACGAAGCGAATGCCATACAGGTTGATTATAAAGATGAAACCAGTAAAATAATTGATCTTGTTTTGGCAAATGCCCCTACCCGTGAAATCAGTAAAAGCATTCCACATCAATTACCTGCGGTTGCAGCCATTCCCGCAGGCAGTTGGTTTTAAGCACCTGAGAAGACGTCTTTATAATGAAATGAAACGATTACTGGAGCTAGTTATTTTTTCAGCGATTCAAGCAATTGCTTTGCCTCCGGCGATAATTTAGTAGCAGTCATTTTACCTTCCAGCGAAAAAGAAAAATGCATACAATCCGCATCATTCATTTTAAAATCGATGTCCTGAATTACTCGGCTCATTTTAAAAAAATGGAGGGACCCATCATAGCCACATTTGAAATTACCGGAACTTTTTTTTGCAGCAATTAAAGTGGCCAGCTCATTGATCGCATTTTTATCACGGATTATTTTCACTGCCACTACTGTATCTATGCTGCCATCGCCTTTAAAATAATTGATGGCCACACTATCTGAATTGGTGATGCGTTCTTTCAATTTTTCGTTGGTGTTGTTACAGGCAGATAACCCAATAATAACGATCAATAAAACGAGTAAATTTTTCATTTTCCAAAGGTACATACAATCAGTTTTCTAATACAGTGTGGAAGTTCTATAAAACAAAACAGGCCATCTTTTCAGACATCCTGTTTTGTTGAATTTTGTAAATTGATTATTTTTTGGGATTAACTACTGGTGCGCTAGTTCCAGAAGCTGGATTGTAGGTCAACTCATTACCGGGAACATCCCAATAATCAAGAAAACCATAATTGATCGTGGCATTGGTATTAACTGCACCCGTTGGCGTAATCAAAACGCAGCCTGTACGGGATTTAGCAGGATCTATAATATCCCAACGTCGGGCATCATAGAACGAAAGGCCTTTGAATGCCAAACCGATTCTTCTTTCCCGCCTCAATTCCTCATAAGCAACTGCTTGGGTAAGCCCCAATGCTGTAGCGGGCAATCCGGCCCCCTGGTAAACTCTTACAGCATCAATCAAAGCAACAGCCTGGTCAATTTGGCCCTGAGCACCCAACCTAATTAGCGCTTCTGCTTTCATCAACTCATTCTCCTCATAAGTTCCACAAAGCGTTATTTCATTCACACCTAAATCTGTATTCGCATAGGTTACAACGCCAGGTAAACCAAGACTACGATTACGCAAACTATATCTTGTATTAAAACTATTGCCCCTGTCTGTATTAAATAATCCGATTCCGTTATTTAAAGTACGAACATTATTGGCTCTCCTTTGATCCCCTGCCCTAAATTCCTGAATCCAACGCTCACTCAATTTGTA
>JBBQKO010000133.1:0-11187 GCA_038327005.1 Chitinophagales bacterium
ATGGCAGGTTTGCCAGACTCTGTTTTGGCCAGCGCTTCTTCCCGGAACAACACGCTAAAGCCAGCTTTTTGTTTTACCCCGCCGTGACAGGCGATGCAGTTTTTATTGAGGATCGGTTTTACATCCGAAGTAAAATCAACTGGTGGGCGCCTGGTAATAATAATAAAACTGCAGGCAATGGCCAGCAGCAAAATGGAGACAATGATGATTTTTTTTGATTGCATACCCGGTTTAACAAGTGCTGGTTAAATATTGAATCGTACTGATGTTGGAAATTACGGCTTTTGGTTTGAAATATTGATTTTGTGATTTTAGTTTTTAGGGATGATGAGATATTTTGGGTGATGATTGAAAAGATTGGCGTAATGGACAAAATAGTGCATTCAAAAATTGGTTTCCAATTCCGGTAAATCCTTGTAAGTAAAAACTTCCGCCGGATCCAGCGCCTGCCGGAAATCTTTTGCAACCGGATAAGCTTCCAGTTCTTTTGCCGGGAATTGAAAACGGGCGATATCTAAAATTTTCGCTTCATCTAAATCGCCAAACAACCACTCCCAGGCAAGGTCATCGGTTAGTATCGTGGGCATTCTTTTTTTTGTATTGTGAATTTGTTCCATCAATGGATTGGCAGCCGTGGTGATGATGCTACAGGTTTCTATGTATTCACCGGTGCTTTCATCTTTCCATGGATTGTAAATGCCCGCCATAAAAAAGTAGTTCCGGTTTTTTACCCCAATCCGGTATGGATATTTCACGGCTGTTTTTAGCGGCTTACCTGTTTTTTTACTGACAGGGAATTGATGCCGCCATTCAAAAAATCCGGTAGACAACACGATGCATCGCCGGTTGAGGGCCGCATCCCGGTACATTTTTCTTTCGCCCAATAGTTCCTCCGACTTAGCATTCAGCGTAAGAATCGGCTCTTGCCATTGTCCATTTTCCTTTTTATACCCCATTCTAAATTTATCGGCCTGCTCTCTTGTTTTGATGTAGGAAGGCAAAAATCCCCATTCCATTTGCACCAGTTCAAAATCATGTTTTTGATCGACTCTTTTTAAAACAGGCACAAGCTGGTAATCAAAACCATTCAGCAAAGGCTTGTTTAGAAAGTCGTATTGAGCAATTGCTTTTTCAATACTTTTTAACCGGACTAATTCACGCTGGTTTACTTTAACACTGTTGTAATAACACATATTTATTTCGTTTGTATGGTGAAATAACGGTCGATTAGAAGACCGGTTTCCAGTGCCAGTTGTTGCCTGCCTTCTGGTATTGATGTCCAGAATTTTTCTTTGTTAAAATTGATTGCGCTGCAGATAACGAGTGGGGACGCTTTGTCCGGAAATTCAATCCGGTACAACACCTGCTTTTCTATATAGATGGGAATTACTTTTAAAATGTTGTCCCGATAAGTTATTTCAAAAGGCTCGTTGTGATGGTTCATGCAGGTGCAAAAAGTTTTAATTCAATTTTTAATCCATTCGATGATGAAGCAATTGCTGTTTATTTGAAATGCGGATCTTATTTTCCGAATCAGCCTGGCAGTTTGATACCATCGCTTATGTCTTACGTAGCAGTATTTTTTTTATAAGTCTGTGGTGTAACGCCGGTGATTTTTTTAAATAATTTATTAAAGTTTGAAACGGTTTTATAGCCGCAGTCATATGCAATGGCAGATATGCTCCGATCCGTTTCCATCAGGTGTTTGCAGGCATTGGAAATGCGTACTTCACTCAAATATTCTACAAAATGTTTTTTGGTTCTGGCTTTAAACAAACGGCAAAATGAAGGCGGCGTAAGATTGGCTAGCCTGGATATGTGCTCCAGTGAAATGTCTTCCATATAATGTTCCTTCACATATTTATAAACCTCAGAGAGGCGGTCATTTTTCGTTTTATCATCTACTGGTGTATAAGCTTCATTGTTGATAAATGATAGGTCTTTGCTGTTAGATAAAATAGAGAGAATTTCAAACAGGCCAACGATGATATCGAAATCTTTCTTTTTTGAAAGACTGACTAATTTTTGAGCAATGAGGGTATTGGTTTTGCCAGTGATGCTAAGTCCACGGATGGCCTGGGTAAATAAAGTATTGATTTTAGTGGTTTCTTTTAATTCGTAAAACAACGGCCCAAAAATATCCTTATTAAAATAGACCACAATTGATTTTGCGGTTAGTTTGGCAATGCCCCGGTAATACATTTCATCATTTAACCAAACATGCGGAACATTGGAACCCAAAAAAACCATGTCGCCTGCTTCAAAGTATTCAACCGAGTTGCCGATGATTCTTTTGCCATAACTTTCCCTAACATACACCAGCTCAATTTCGGAGTGGTAATGAAAGGGAGATTGAAAAAAAGCCTCTTCCCGTTTTATCACGGAAATATGGCTGTTGATCCGGGGTGATATTTCGGTTTTTTCAATTTTCATTTTCTGCTTAATTTCTGCGAAGTTAAATATCAATCAAATTAAGATAATAATCAGCTAATTTAATTTAAAGTCAGGCGGTAATTTTCCAACTTCAATAAAACTGCTTTGTTGGTTAAGATCGCTAGATGATTTTGTCTGACTGATGAAGAGCGGTTATATTTTTAAACTAAACCACCTCTAAAATTAAAGAAATGGCGATTGCACCTGTCTCAAACCAGACAACAACTGATAAAATAGGAACTCCAAAAGGCTTGCTGTTCCCTTTTATTCTGGTAACCAGTTTGTTTTTCTTCTGGGGATTTGTACACAACCTTGATCCCATCCTGATTCCGCATCTGAGAAAAGCATTTCAATTATCCGACCTGCAATCTTCCCTGATCGACTCCGCTGTTTTTATAGCTTATTTTGCAATGGCTTTGCCTGCAGGTTATATCATGCGTACCTACGGATATAAATCAGGTATCATTATCGGATTGATTTTATTTGGCATTGGTTCTATTTTGTTTGTGCCTGCGGCCAATAGTTTGCAATACATTTATTTTCTGGGCGCATTGTTTATCATTGCCTGTGGACTCACGTTTTTGGAAACAGCGGCCAATCCTTACGTAACAATCCTTGGACCACCGGAAACGGCTACGAAGCGTTTAAATTTTTCTCAATCGTTTAATGGGTTGGCCGCTTTTATAGCGCCTGCTTACATCGGGCCGATGATATTATCTGGTAAAAGCCTGAGCGAAGCGGAAACGGCAGCTATGCCTGCTGCGGAATTGCAAGCCTATCTTGCCAACGAAGCTGCCAGTGTTAAAATGCCGTACCTTGTTTTGGGATTGATTATTTTAGCGGTAGCAGTGGTATTTTATTTTACAAAAATGCCGGATGTAAAAGATGAAAATGTAGAAGGAGCAGAAGGTGCCAGTTTTGGCGGAGCCTTGCGATCCATCAAATTGAAATGGGGAATTGTTGCACAGTTTTTTTATGTGGGCGCACAGGTATGTGTGGGGAGTTTTTTTATCAAAATGGCAACTACTACTGCAGGTTTATCAGAAGATTCAGCCGCAAAATATCTAGGTTATTTTGGCCTTGCTTTTATGCTTGGCCGCTTTGCAGGTACTTTCCTGATGCAATACATTCAGCCCCGCAAATTACTCGCTTTGTATGCGATCATTAACATCGCATTGTCGGTGCTGGCTATTGTTGGAACGGGAATGGTAGTGGTTTACACGCTGATTGCAATCGCCTTTTTTATGAGCATTATGTTTCCTACTATTTTCTCTATGGGGATTGATGGGCTGGGGCACAATACAAAAATTGGTTCTTCATTAATTGTGATGTCTATTGTGGGCGGTGCATTGCTTCCTCCAATATTGGGCATCATTTCAGATAAAACAGGCAGTATCCAAAACGGCTATATTGT
Source organism: Chitinophagales bacterium (assembly GCA_038327005.1). Classification (GTDB taxonomy): domain Bacteria; phylum Bacteroidota; class Bacteroidia; order Chitinophagales; family Chitinophagaceae; genus Ferruginibacter. Next base: position 3,848 of record JBBQKO010000133.1, read on the forward strand.
ACCGCTGGTTTGCTTTGCCGTGGTATTGCTATTTGCATTAAAAGCGGAGAAAATTAAAACGGACTAAAAGATCATTGATATGACAAAGCATGAAGAAAAAAGACTGGTAGCTAAAATGCATCCGAAAGACAATGCATTGGTAGCATTAACCGATTTGGCAAAAGGAGAAACCATCCGGTACGAAGACGAAACATTTGTACTACAAGATACCATCAAAGCGAAGCATAAGTTTTATACAACTGACCTAAAGCCAGGTCACGAAGTAATTATGTATGGAGTATTGGTAGGCAAGGCGCAAAACGATGTTGTGAGAGGTAGTCTGATGACCACCGAAAACCTGAAGCATGCAGCAGAGCCTTATGCTTACCGGCATGTAGATTTTAAATGGCTGGCGCCGGATGTATCTAAATACATTAACCGTACTTTCAATGGGTATCAAAGAAAAGATGGCCGGGTAGGAACTGCCAACTATTGGTTATTTGTGCCAACGGTATTCTGCGAAAACAGAAATCTGGATGTTATACGGGAAGCCATGCAAAACGAATTGGGCTATTCGGTAAGCGATAAATATTTACAATATACCCGCCAGTTGTTGAAAGCTTTTCAGCAGTGCGACGATATTGATTCCGTAAAAGTGCAACTGGCGCCTCTTGGTAAAATAGACCGTCCGTTTAAAAATGTAGATGGTATAAAATTTTTAAATCACCAGGGTGGTTGCGGCGGCACCCGCCAGGATTCATTGGTATTGAGTGCCTTACTGGCAGCTTACGCCAATCATCCAAATGTAGGCGGCATCACGGTATTAAGTTTGGGTTGTCAACATTTGCAATCACAGGATTTTGTAGAAGAAATAAAAAGACAAAACCCTGCTTTCGATAAACCATTGTTTGTTTTTGAACAACAGCAATCCGTAAGTGAAGAGCAATTGGTATCGGATGCAATTAAAAAAACCTTTCAGGGTTTGGTGGAAATAAATAAACTGGAAAGAAGCCCTGCTCCATTGAGTGCGTTGTCGGTCGGTGTTAAATGTGGTGGCAGCGATGGCTTTAGTGGTGTATCTGCAAATCCTGCCGTTGGCTACACTTCCGATCTGCTGGTAGCATTAGGTGCCAAAGTATTGCTGGCCGAGTTTCCGGAATTAAATGGGGTGGAACAAAACTTAATTGACCGATGTACTACCGATACGGCTGCAAAAAAGTTTATCCATTTAATGACTACCTATGATGCACAAGCGCATAGTGTGGGTTCAGGCTTTCACATGAATCCCTCGCCCGGAAACATAAAAGACGGGTTGATTACAGATGCCATTAAGAGTGCCGGGGCCGCAAAAAAAGGGGGAACATCACCGGTAGTTGATGTGCTTGATTATACAGAGCCAGCCACTCAGCCAGGATTGAGTTTGGTATGCACGCCGGGGAATGATGTGGAGGCCACCACTGGTAAAGCTGCAGCCGGAGCAACCTTGATTTTATTTACCACAGGATTGGGTACACCTACTGGCAACCCGGTTTGTCCGGTTATTAAAGTGGCTACCAATTCTATCCTTGCCAAAAGAATGAAGGACATCATTGATATTGATTGTGGACCGGTAATCAGTGGACAAAAAACAATTGAAGAAATGGGTGAAGATATTCTGGAATATTGTATCAAAGCAGCCAGTGGTTTAGTTATACCGAAAGCGGTACAATTAAACCAGGATGATTTTATACCCTGGAAACGGGGTGTTTCATTGTAAAAGTTATCAGGGCGTAAACAATAGAAAGGTAGTGTTTCAAATTGTTACAATGCAATGTGGTCGGCGAGGACGCCAACCACGGCCCAAAAACAATAGAAATGTAGTGTTTCAAATTGTTACAATGCAATGTGGTTGGTGGGGACATCAACCACGGCCCAAGGTGGGGAGACCAACCACGGCCCAAGGTGGAGACACCAACCACGGCACAGCCTAGGTCGGTGTTCCCACCGACCGAAAACAGAAGCGACATCCGAATAGATCGGATTTGAAATGCACCCAGCAATTATTCAATCTTTATTTTAAAAACTCAATTCATACATATGTTTTCATTACAAAATAAAAAAGCAGTAGTTACCGGTGGTGGTAGCGGAATAGGAAAAGCCATTGCAGTTTTATTCGCAAAGCAGGGGGCCGAAGTTCACATTGTTGAGTTGACTGCCGAAAGTGCAAAATCAGCAGTGGAGGAGATTGAGGTGAATGGCGGAAAAGTGGTTGCCCATGCCTGCAATGTGGCCAATCAGCAAGATGTACTGGCTACCTTTGAAAAAATTGGCGCCATCAATTTACTCGTCAACAATGCCGGTATTGCCCATGTTGGCAAAGCCGATAATACTGCGGAAGCAGACTTTGATCGGATCATCAATGTGAATGTAAAAGGTGTGTACAATTGCGTGTATGCGGCCATTCCGCAACTGAGGAAATCGGGTGGAGGAGTCATCGTAAACATGGCTTACATTGCGGCGTTGGTGTGGTTGCCCGATATGTTTGCCTATTCTACTGCAAAGGGTGCGGTAATGGCCATGACTTTGTCTGTAGCCAGAGATTATATGCTTGAAAATATTCGCTGCAATTCTATTTCACCAGCCAGGGTACATACACCATTTGTAGATGGATTCATTGCAAAAAATTATCCCGGCAAGGAAGCAGAAATGTTTGAAAAATTATCAAAGAGTCAACCAATCGGCCGCATGGCAAAGCCGGAAGAGATTGCCGCATTGGCACTCTACCTCAGCAGCGACGAGTCTGCTTTTATAACGGGCTGCGACTATCCGATTGATGGAGGTTTTATAAAATTGAATAATTGATATTGACCTTTTTTAGCGAACTGTTTTATATAGCTTTATCTGCAATGTTGGAGAAGGTTGCGGATAAGGCTACTTGTTCAGCGTGTTCTGTGGTACAAAGGATCGTAATTATCTATTTGTAGCAAAGTTTAAAAGCTTGCGGTATTTACGAATGACTTTTTGGTACGAATAAAATAGCATTCTGCGATCAACATTATTTTATTTTTATGAAGCAAAGATTGTTTTTGTTTAAACAATAAAATTTTCCGAAGTCAGGCGAGTTGAAAGAAATTTTATTTATGATTAGCCCTGAATCATTAAAAATGCTAAATGGTGCAATGAAGTGGTTAGTAGAGCCGGTAGAATTTCGGATCATGATCTGCGCTTCTTCAAAAGATATCCGGCTAAGCGAAATTATAACTGTGGTTGAATCAGGGATGATAAATTCGGTTTTAAATTTTGAATAAACCATTTTGTGAAGATAAAATAGCCTTAATAAAAGCAAATTTTCAACTATCAACAATACGCCCTTCCCTTTATCTTTAAAAAATTATTAAGCAGGTTCAATACTTTCATTTAGACTGCTTTCATTTACGATTGCCTAAAAATAAAATAAATATGAAAAAAATTGCTTTGCTTTTAAGTTTTGCCACCGTTTCAGTTGCAATGCAGGCCCAAACGTACACCCCTTCAGCGGATAACCTTGCGGCACGTGCGGAGTTTCAGGATATGAAGTTGGGAATGTTCATACACTGGGGTGCATCCAGCCTTCTCGGAAATGGCGAGTGGGTAATGAACAACCGCAATATTGGCGTGAACGAATATGGGCGCCTCATTAATGTATTCAATCCACAGAGTTTTGATGCCAAAAAATGGGTAGCCATTGCCAAAGCGGGCGGAATGAAATACATCACTTTCATCACCCGGCACCACGATGGTTTTAGTAACTGGGATACCAAACAAAGTGACTGGAAAATTACCAACACTCCTTATGCAAAAGATGCACTGAAGCAGTTGGCGGATGAATGTCATAAAGAAGGAATCAAATTATTCTGTTACTATTCTTTGCTCGACTGGTACCGCAGCGATTACCAATATGAAACCGGTAAAACCGGGAAAGGCACCGGCAGAACACAAAAAAGCGACTGGGAAAGTTATATCCGTTTTATGAAAGCTCAGCTAACCGAGCTGTTAACCAACTATGGCGAAATTTCGGGTATCTGGTTTGATGGGCATTGGGATCAACTGGACAACGACCATGATAAAACCCTGCAATCAAAGGTTAACTGGCATTATGATGAAATTTACCCACTCATTCATTCTTTGCAGCCTAAATGTTTAATCTCTAATAATCACCATTTAACGCCCATAGCGGGAGAAGATTTTCAGGCATTTGAAAAGGATTTACCCGGTTCCAACACATCGGGTTTTGGAGGTGCAGCCGTCTCTCAATTACCGTTGGAAACCTGCGAAACCATGAACGATTCCTGGGGATTTAATATCACAGATAAAAAGTATAAAACGGTGAAGGGGCTTATTCATTATATAATCAACGCTGCCAGTCAAAATGCCAATTTTTTATTAAATGTAGGTCCGATGGCAGATGGTAACATGCAACCAGAGTTTGTTGATACACTGAAAGCGATGGGCAATTGGGTACAACAATACGGAGCAACTATTTACGGCACCAGGGGCAATGTTTTACAGGCACAGGAATGGGGCGTAATAACAGCCAATAAAAAAACCTGGTATGCACATATCCTGCAAACACCCAAACAAACGGGCTATATTTTTATTCCGGAAATGAAACAAAAAGTATTAAAGTGTACGCTCTTCAACGGAAAGACAGCCTTGAAATTTAAGCAACAACCGGAAGGGGTTTTCGTGTACCTGGATGGTGTATCGCTGGATACGATTGATACCATCATAACTTTACAATTACAATAAAACAATAAACAATGAAACTGATTCGATTTGGTGAATCCGGCAAAGAAAAGCCCGGTATATTAGTGGGAGAAAAAAGATACGATGTATCTGCTGTTGTAACGGATTACAATGAGGCGTTTTTCGAAAACGACGGACTTCAATTGCTGCAACAAATAGCTGATACAAGGCTGGCGGAAATGCCCGAAATAGTTGCCTCAGAAAGGTTAGGCCCACCGGTGGCAAGACCTTCTAAAATTATTTGTATTGGCTTGAATTATGTGGATCATTGTATTGAAACCAATTCGCCTATTCCGATAGAACCAATTATATTTTTTAAATCAACTACCGCATTGTGTGGTCCAAACGATGAGTTGATCATTCCTAAAAACAGCGAAAAAACCGATTGGGAAGTGGAGCTTGCTTTTGTAATGAGCAAGAAAGCCAGTTATGTTGAGGAAGCAGATGCCATGGATTATGTTGCTGGATATTGTCTGCACAATGATTATAGTGAAAGGGCTTTTCAATTGGAAAGAGGCGGGCAATGGGTGAAAGGAAAGAGCTGCGATACATTTGCACCCATGGGCCCATTTTTGGCTACAAAAAATGACATAGGTGACGTAGATAATTTGAAGATGTGGTTAACTGTAAATGGTAAAACTTACCAAAACAGTAACACGTTGAACCTGGTGTTTAAAATTCCATACCTGGTACATTATCTCAGTCAGTTTATGACGCTGCTGCCGGGTGATATAATCAGTACAGGAACGCCTCCCGGTGTAGGGTTGGGTATTAAACCAGCGCCTGTTTTTATTAAAGCCGGCGACGTAATTGAATTGGGTATAGATGGGTTGGGTACCAGTAAACAATTGGCTGTTTCATATCATAAATAAATTTGTATGGCCTTAAAGAAATATTGCCTTGCGCTTGATCTGGTAGATGATGCCGCACTGATAAAAGAATACAAAGTCTACCACGAGCAAGTGTGGCCGGAAATTACTAAGAGCATCAAAGACGCCGGCATTGCTGTGTTGGATATTTACAATTTGGGTAACCGCCTGTTTATGATCATTGAAGCAGGCGATGATTTCTCTTTTGAGAAAAAAGCAGCTATGGATGCAGGTAATGAAATCGTTCAGGAATGGGAATCACTGATGTGGAAATTTCAGCAAGCATTGCCATGGGCAAAGCCCGGACAAAAATGGATGCTGATGGAAAAAATATTTGAATTGCCATAAATATACATCCTGCCAACAGTGGTAGAAATACCTGTAAATGATCTGTAACATATTTAGAAGAATGACAAGCCGGGTATTTTGTATTTTCTCTTTTGGAATTTTTTTTGCCAGTTCATTTTTTGGACAGCATAAGATATTTGTTTCAACCAAAGGAAACGATCGTGCGGCAGGTACATTGGAGCAACCATTGGCAACGCTTCAACAGGCAATGTTGCTTACGCAAAAATTGCCCGATGCGAAAACGGATATTTATTTCAGAAAAGGGATTTATTACCCGGATACGACCATCGTTTTAAATGCAGCAGCTTTAAAAGGAAAAACTATTCTGATCAGCGCCTATCGCAATGAAACAGTATCCATCAGCGCTGCAAAAAGGATCGCTGTTTCATGGAAAAAATTTACCCAACATATTTATTCGGCAAAACTTACATTGGCATTTGAGCCGGATGCCCTGTTCATCAATGGAAACGCCTGCACAATGGCCCGCTACCCGAATTACGACAGCAGTGCCCGGGTTTTTAATGGTACGGCAGCAGATGCCATTAGCGACGAAAGGGTAAATCGATGGGGTAATCCCAAAGGAGGCTTTTTTCACGCATTGCATGCAGGCGAGTGGGGGAGTTTTCATTACAGGTTAACCGGCAAAGATGACCAGGGCAAATTAACAATGGAAGGAGGCTGGCAAAATAACAGGCCTTCTCCATTGCATAAAGAGCTCAGATTTGTAGAAAATATAATGGAGGAATTAGATGCTCCCGGTGAATGGTACTATAATAAAATTGAGCAGAGGCTTTATTATTATCCAAAAAATGAACAGGAGATCGCTGTTGGAAAGGTTGAACTATCCCGGTTAAAAACACTCCTTCATTTGAAGGGCGATGAGTTAAATCCAGTTAAGAATATTTCTATCACTAAAATAAAGTTCACACAAACCAAAAGGGTTTTGATGGAGGCGCATGAGCCATTGTTGCGAAGCGACTGGATGCTGCATCGTGCCGGTGCGGTAATGCTGGAAGGAACGGACAATTGTAAAATATCCGAATGTAAATTTGACTTGTTAGGCGCCACTGCCATTATGGTAAGTGGCTTTAACAGGAAAGTGACGATCGATAACAATCATATCGCCAATGCTGGTGGCAGTGGAATATGTTTTGTTGGCGATGTTGCTGCAGTTCGTTCACCAGCGTTCAGGTACGAGCAGTTTTTACCCTACGAAACAATTGATAAAACGCCCGGACCAAAAAATAATTCCTATCCCAAAAACTGTTTGGTTTACAATAACCTGGTCCATGACATTGGCCGGATTGAAAAGCAGGCTACCGGGGTGGAAATTTCAATGTCAGAAACCATCACCATTAAAAACAATACGATTTATAATAC
>JBBQKO010000134.1:0-11183 GCA_038327005.1 Chitinophagales bacterium
TCTGTTTTCTGTCCCTGACATTTGACCCAGCACATAGTTTGATAAACCCGGACCCTGACCCGGATGAATTGGAACTCTTCCACGTAAATCAGGTAATCCAAAAGTCGTTTGTCCATTCCCGCCATAAGTGGTTCCTACTAAAGCAAATAGTGCGGAGTTTTGGGCAATAGATAAAAGTTGTCCATTGCAAAAAGCATAGTCTCTTGGAGCAAAATTTCCGGCGAAAAGGTAGATGCAAGCTAAAAAAGGTTCTAACATAAATTAAAAGTTTAGGAGTGATAAATAAATTTTTTGTGAAAAACCAGCGCCTGTTCTTTATAATAGCTGACCTGTTGTGTATGTAAGTTTTTGCTAATAGTTGTTTTGTTTTGAATGTAGCAGTTTCGATTTTCTTCCGCTGTTTTTAACTTATTGTGCTGAAGCAATAATAAAGAATCGTTTATAAACTCGTTGGATAATTTATATAAAGCATCCAATTCAAATCGATTCAAACGGGTAATCTTTTTGAAACCAGCATTGTTTTCAAACAAAGTAATTACAATATCAGCAGGATTTATTTGGTCATTCCCCCAGTAAATCCAGGTAGCTTGTGCAAAAATATTTTCCTTTGAAAAAAAGATCATTTCGCCCAAATCATAAAAATGTCCTTTCGTTTCAATCTTGTAATGTTCCTGATTTAAATCAAGATCGGTATCTAAAATTTGCCCTCCGGCCTTTTTCCAAAATGCTGTCCATTTTTTATCCAGTCCCTCTTCTTTAATGGTCAATTTAAATGGCTGAATGGCAGATCCCAAAGCAGTTCCGGCAGATAAGATTCCGAGGGAACTTAAAAAATTCCTGCGGTTGTGTTGGCTTTTCGTCATTTTATTAATAGTTAAACAGTTTTTCTGTAAACAATTCATTTCCCTTTCTAATCTGCAATATATAAATTCCTGCAGCATATTTGCTCAGGTCGATTGTTTCAACACCCAGAGTTGCCTGCTTAACCATTAACTTCTTTCCTCCTGCATCCAGCAATGAAAGCTCCACTTTTTGTGATGTTGCTGCTAAGTTTACCTGGTATCTGTTATTGCCAGAATTGCCAGTTAAAGAATAAAAATCTGCTTTTAAGAATTGCACGGTAGCGATTGAGGAATAAGTGAAGTTACCATCCTGGTTAACCTGGCGAAGCCGGTAGATTGCCTTTCCTGAAAGCGGATTTGCATCGGTAAATTGATACGTTTTTTCCACAGAAGCATTGACACTGCCATTCACAAATCCGATTGTGTTCCAGCTAATGCCATCCTGGCTTCTTTGAATATCAAAACCTTTATTATTGGATTCGCTGGCCGTTTTCCAGTTTAAAACAACCCGTTTATTTTGTATGCCTGCGGTAAAGTTGGTAAAACTAACTGGAAGTACCCCAGTTACATTAATGGCCAAAGCCGCAGCGCCCGTGCAAAGTTGCCCACTAACCGCAGACCATGGGCAAGATCCATTTCCGGTACCCCAGGGGTTAGCTGTATTACAGGAGTTTTGATAATACGGCTGCCCATCAAAAGCAAGCACCCAAAGATTATCAGGGGCAGGAATCCAAAAAACACTGACCGATACATTTGCATTTCCATCAACGGTGCCTGTTCCCAGAAACGCAACCTTTCCATCTACATTTGCTGTGGTGGACAAAATAATTGTGCTTGTCATACATTGTCCGGAAACAGTAACTACCTGACATCTGGTAGCAGTGAAATAAATAGAAAAGAATAACAAAAGGTATAACTTGTTCATAGTGCTGGGTTTTAATGATTTTACAAAATTAGATTAAAATTTTGTTAACATATTTAATAGTAGTGGGGTCGTTTGTCTAAACAATATAAGTCCGTCAATTCTTCAACTATAAGTCCTTGTAAATAGTACCTTTATCTTTTTTTATGGATCAAAAAAAAAAGCTATTCCGTATTATTTTTATCGAAAACGGATATTACAAAACAATAAACCTTAAAGACCAATACCAATACCTAACTCAATGTTATCCTTTATTCAATGAAATATCTGATATCAAAACCTTTCTAAAGAATGTTGTTTTAGAAAACGTAAAGATTGGTTGAAGTGCGAATGAGTTCTACATAAAATCCGGATATAGATTTGATAAGCATTCGATTGCATATAACTGCTTTGTCCAATAACGCGGCCATACCAACAAAATAATTTTATACATCCAATATTTCTTAACCGGGCTAATTTCTACCTCTTTCTGTTGGATACAACTGATAGCAAGGCTCACTCTGCCAAAATGCACGGCTCTCAATATCCATAGCTGAAATACTGCCATAAAAAGCAGCACCCGTATCTACGTTCCACACATTGCATGCCTGCATGGGAATAGTTATTTTATAGTTAGTAGTTGGCGTATGCCCAATGTAAATTTCATTAAAAAGTAATAATCGCTTAGGATAAAATGGGGAGTCCTTTTTCATTGCCGGATTCATCGCCAATGCCATTTCCCACAGGGTTCTATCCCAGGAATAATTGCTTTCATAGCGCTCCCGTTGGGGACCATGCATCGACGAAAATCCGGCATGAATAAACAGCCGGTTTTGTTCATCCACATAATAATTTTTCATGTGTTTAAAAAACAAGCTGTGTTCTTTTTTATCTGCGGCTGTTTTGTTTTTATAACTTGCTATCGTGGCTTTTCCGCCGTGCTGCAACCAGGTTTCATTGGCCGGTTCACCATTGAGCCATATCTCACACCAGGTATCATGATTGCCTTTTATAAAGACACAATCAAATGCCCTGCTGAGTTCAATCAGGTAATCAATCGTAGCAGCAGACGCTGACCATCCATCTACATAATCGCCTAAAAAAATCAGGCGATCGCTTTTTTGAAGATTAATTTTTTCTATCAGGTCTCTCAAAGCTATAAATGCTCCATGAATATCTCCTATAACTAACGTACGGTTCATAGCCGCAAAATTATTAATTAACCACGGATACCCGCTTTTTTGCAAAATTTGTTTGTAAAGTGCCTGCCCGTCTGGTTAAATCCATACTATTATTTTTTAAAACGACAAATAACCCGTTTTGTATTTTAAATAATTTACTATCTTTCGTCTCTACCAACTTAAAAAACATTTTAGTATGATAACAGTAGCACTCTACAACCTCAAGGGCGGTGTTGGCAAAACGGCCTCTTGTGTAAACTTTGCTTATTTAGCCGCTAAAGATGGTTTCAAAACACTTTTATGGGATATCGATCCCCAGGGTTCTACCACGTTCTATTATAAAGTGAAACCACGGGATGTTCAGGGAATAAAAAAACTCATTAGCAAAGATGCCAATCTTGAAACTGCCGTGATGGCCACCAATTATGAAAATTTGGAAATTATACCAGCCGATCCTTCTGCAAAGAGTTTTGATATCATGGTAGAAGAAATGAAAGGGAATAAGAACCGGCTGAAAAGTATTTTGAAGCAGTTTGAAAATGAATATGATTTCGTTTTTATCGATTGTCCTCCCGGCTTTAGCGCCCTGAGTGAAAATATTTTCAGTGCAGCGGATGTTATATTGATGCCCATCATCCCCACCACATTATCCATTCGCACTTACAATATGGTGAAAGATTATTTTAAAGAAAAGGAACTGGACAGCACAAAACTGATGTGCTTTTTCACCATGGCCGATCTTAGAAAAAACATGCACAACGAAATAATGGAGCAACTTTATAAAGACAAAAAATTCTTTCAAAATTATATACCCTATTTATCGGATGTTGAAAAAATGGGGATACACCGCCAGCCAATAGAAGAGTTTGCCCCAAGTAGTTATGCGGCTAAATGTTACCATGAATTATGGACAGAAATTAAAGAAGGCGTTGTGGCTTAAATAGGAAAAGTTGAAGGAAAGCAATCATTCGGCAAAAAAACAGTTAGGCACTTTCGGCTGCAGAAAAACGGGCAACTTCGGTTCCGGCTATCCGCTCCATGTCCTCACTTCGCTGCGCTACGTTCCGGGCTTTCCGCTCCTATCCGGTGGAAGATCCCGATTTTTCGGGGCAGCCATTGAACAGTTGAATGTCTGTTTAGCTTTAACCACAATACAGATTACCGGATCCGGGTATTTATGGTAAGTTTTTATTTCAAACACCATCAAAATATTTTATGAAAAGAGAAATTACCAGTTGGTTTAGTCCGGCATTACAAGAAGAAATGCCCGTTGCTGTTTATGGCAATTATGGCTTTGCCCTATTATTAGTACCCACAGCCGGTGCCGATTATTTGGAGTACGAGCGTTTTCAACTCATAGACCATTTAAGTCCCTACATCAATGGTGGTAAGATAAAAGTATTTTCAGTTAACAGCATCAACAAACAAAGCTGGATGAACAATGAGATGCAAGGCGAACACAAGGCCATCCGTCACAACCAGTTCAACCAATACATTTACAACGAGGTAATTCCATTTATAAAAAACAACACTTCGCAAGAAACGCCCATCATCATTTGTGGTGCTTCATTGGGTGCATTGCATAGCATGAACTTATTCTTAAAACGCCCCGATTTAATCAACGGCGTAATTGCCATGAGCGGTGTGTATGATTTAACAGAATATACCAAGGGCTTTTTTGACGAACAGGTTTACTACAATTCACCCATGCACTACATGCAAAACCTTACCGACCATGGAATACTGGAGCAAATACGCCGAAGTAAGCACATCCATATTTTAACCGGCTCCGGCGATTATGAAGATCCGGAAGCGGGCAAAGGCTTTGCCGGCGTTTTGTACAATAAAGGTATCAACTACGAACTAAGCGTATGGGGCAGTGAATGGAAACACGATTGGCCAACCTGGCGAGAAATGTTACCATTGTGGATTGATACAAGGTTTTAATCAACCGTTTCAATAACGACAAATATTTTAAAGCCATTTCATTCAGTTGGAATGGCTTTTACTTTGATCAAACCAGAGCCAAAGCATTTTTACTTTTTACATTAAACACTTACTTTTACCGCATGCAAAAAAAGTTATTTCTCCTGGATGCATTTGCCCTTGTTTTCAGGGCCTATTATGCACTCATCCGTAATCCACGCATTACCAGCAAGGGTAGAAACACCAATGCCCAGTTTGGTTTTACCAATACATTAATCGACCTGATCAACAACCAGAAGCCAACCCACATGGCTGTGTGTTTTGATACACATGCGCTTACGGAGCGACACATAGATTTTGCCGACTACAAAGCCAATCGCCAGGAAACGCCGGAAGACATTCTTTCTGCGGTTCCAGATATTAAGCGAATCATTGAGGCGCTGAATATTCCGGTAGTGGCCATCGATGGATACGAAGCAGATGATGTGATTGGTGCATTGGCAAAACAGGCAGAGAAAGAAGGTTACGAAGTTTTTATGGTAACGCCGGATAAAGATTACGGACAACTGGTTTCGGAGAATATTAAAATATACAAGCCGCCCTACCAGGGCGGTAGCATAGAAATTTTGGGCCCAACAGAAGTTTGTGAAAAATGGGGCATCAAAAATGTAAGCCAGGTAATTGATATTTTAGGATTGATGGGTGATGCAGTAGACAATATTCCGGGAATAAAAGGAATCGGTGAAAAGACGGCTGCCAAATTATTACAGGAATACGATACATTGGAAAATATCCTTGCCAATGCAGATAATATTAAAGGATCGGTGGGCGAAAAAATAAGGGCTGGTAAAGAGATGGCCATCCTTAGTAAAAAGCTGGCTACTATCATCATTAATGTACCCACCGAATTTCACGAAGAAAATTTCAGAATTAAGGAAATGAACCGGGAGGCTTTAAAAGAAGTGTTTATAGAACTGGAATTTAAGGCGCTGAGTAAAAGAATTTTGGGTGAAGAAATCGTACTTGAAACGGGTAACGGTAATGGCGAGTCGGCAACAGCCAAACCGATTGCAACAACCGGCCAATTGGATTTATTTGGAAATGCCGTTGAGCAATCTCCGGTGAAAGAATCAAAATTTTACGATACAGAAGTTGGTGTAGGAAACGACTTAATAGCAGATAAAAACATCAACAATACGCCGCACAATTATACACTGGTAAATACAGGTGAAGCTGTAGCAGCGTTGGTAAAAATCTTATCAGACGAAAATGAAATTTGTTTTGATACAGAAACAACCGGGCTCGATGCCAATAATGCGGAACTGGTTGGTTTAAGTTTTTCTATTTCGCCAGGTGAAGGATATTATGTTCCTTGTCCGGTCAACAGGGAGGAATGCATACAACTGTTAAAAGAGTTTGAACCCTTGTTCAATGATGTAACTAAAACATGGATCGGACAAAATATCAAGTACGATATGTTGATGCTGAAATGGGTTGGCTTTGAATTAAAAGGAAATATTTTTGATACCATGTTGGCGCACTATGTATTGGAGCCGGAAGGCAAAAGAAATATGGATGCGCTGAGTGCAAAATACCTGGGCTACATGCCGGTGTCTATCACAGAGCTGATTGGTAAAAAGGGCAAAGGGCAGGGAACGATGAGGGATGTAGAGTTGGAAAAAATAAAGGAATATGCCGCTGAAGATGCTGATATTACCCTTCAGTTAAAAAATGTTTTTTTACCACAATTAAAAACAAAATCTGTAGAAAAGATTTTTTATGAAGTAGAAAATCCATTGGTGAAAGTTTTGACGGATATGGAATTTGAAGGCATCCGGATTGATGAATCATTTTTAAATGTTTATAGCAAGCAACTGGAGGTAGAAGCAAAAATTAGCGAAGAAAGTGTGTACGAACAAGCGGGCGTTCGATTTAACCTGGCAAGTCCTAAACAATTGGGCGAAGTGTTGTTTGAAAAATTAAAACTGGATCCGAAAGCGAAAAAAACAAAAACAGGTCAGTATGCAACGGGTGAAGATGTGTTGACAAAACTTGCCGTACAAAACAAGATTTGTGATGACATCCTCGCCTTTAGAGAATTGACAAAACTAAAGAATACCTACATTGATGCATTGCCCGAATTAATCAACAAAAAGACCGGTAGGGTGCATACCAGTTATGCACAAGCGGTTGCGGTAACGGGAAGGCTTAGCAGCACCAATCCCAACCTGCAGAATATACCGGTACGCACCGAAAGAGGCCGGGAAATAAGAAAAGCATTTATACCAAGAGATGAAAACCATGTATTGATTTCTGCAGATTATTCTCAAATTGAATTGCGCATTGTGGCTGCCATCAGCGGTGATGAAAATATGTGCGAAGCATTTAAAACAGGTAAGGATATCCATACGGCTACCGCAGCAAAAGTTTTTAATGTAGAAGAATCGGCGGTAACAAAAGAAATGCGTTACAGGGCCAAAAGTGTAAACTTCGGAATCATTTATGGACAAGGTGCATTTGGGCTGGCCGAAAACCTGGGTATATCAAGATCCGAAGCAAAAGAGATCATCGACAATTATAAAAAGCAATTTCCCAATATTCAAAAGTACATGGATGACACTATCAACTTTGCAAAGGAAAACGGCTATGTAGAAACACTGATGGGACGCAAACGTTGGCTGAGAGATATCAACTCTGCCAATTTTACGGTACGTGGATTTGCAGAACGCAATGCGATTAATTCTCCGATACAAGGTTCCGCTGCAGATATGATTAAGCTTGCGATGATAAAGATTCATTATGAATTTCAGCAGCGGGGATTTAAATCGAAAATGTTGCTGCAGGTGCATGATGAATTGGTATTTGATGCACACAGGGATGAATTGGAAATGATAAAGCCGGTTATTTTAAGTTGTATGCAAACCGCACTGGCCTTGCCCAATGAAGTGCCAACCGATGCAGAGATAGGGGTGGGAGAGAATTGGTTGGAGGCGCATTAAGCACCTGAAACTCCCGGTGAGTCACCCCCAAAGGGTGACTCACCGGGAGTTTCAGGTATACCAATCAAACGGTCGTTATTTTCGGGATACAAAATAAAACGGTAATAAAAAATTGACACTATTACAGAAAGCCTGTTGTTCCATCTGCGGTTGCAGCATCTGTCGGGAAAAACCTCCCCACAAAAAATGGATTTCGAAAAATACGATCCAGCTTCCACGCTGGTAGTGCCGTAAAATTTATCTTTGTAAAAAATATTAATTATGAAAGTGCAAACCATCACGATTTAAAAAAAACGCTTTGCAGTCATTCCTGAAGCAGAATATCTTACTTTAATAGAAGATATAAATGACATTAAGAAAGTGTTTAAAAGGAAAAATGAAACAGGAATGTAAGCAAGTGCTTTTTTTCAAAAATTAAAAAGTACTAAAAAATTAAAATAGCTGTGATGACCTAGACGTTAATTATAAAGAAGAGTGCTCAAAAACAAATTGCTGCTATTCCTTTCCCTTATATTGCCGCTATTGAAAAAGCAGTACTTGCCCTTGCTGACAATCCTCGTCCCACGGGGTGTAAAAAACTTACTGGCAGCAAAATTATTTTTAGGGTTAGGGTGTCAACCTAGCGGATTGTTTATGAAGTTCAGGAGAAAATGATCACTTTTTTTGTTGTTGATGTTGACCATCGCAAACAGGTTTACTGATCATAAATAATAGGAAATTTCCGCAAAGCATTTATTAAATTACTAGCATCCGCTTTTAATCATAACAGTATTACATTTCTTTTATTTAAAAAAATTCGCAAATGGTAATACTAATTCAGTGTAAGGATCGTGTTGGTTTGGTAGCTACCATCACCCACACTTTGGCAAATGCAGCTCTCAATATTATTGAAATGAGGGAGCATGTTGATACGATTGATAATCGTTTTTTCATACGTATTGAAGTGGAGCAGGGTGGTGATTATTCCCAACTTGAATCCAGTTTAAGATCACTGTTACCAGAAGGTGCAGCTATAAAGGTAAATCCTCCACCCGAGAAAAAGATCATCGTTTTGGTAACCAAAGATTACCATTGTTTAAGTGATATACTCGTTCGGAATTATTTTAAAACATTGGGTGCATCTGTAGCGTGCGTTATAGGCAACCATGATACCCTAAAAGATATTTGTCTTCGTTTTGGGGTGCCTTTTCATTTTGTATCATATCAAAATATGGAGAAGGAACTATTTGAATCTTCTCTGCGAAACATTATTGATCAGTACCAGGTAGACTACCTGGTGCTAGCAAAATTTATGCGGATTTTATCTGCGGGTTTTGTGGAGCGGTTTGCGCTTCAGTTGATTAATATTCACCACTCCTTTTTGCCGGCTTTTGTTGGAGCCAGTCCCTACAAACAAGCGTACGAGCGTGGTGTAAAACTGATTGGCGCTACCGCACATTTTGTAACCAACCAACTGGATGAAGGTCCAATTATTGCCCAGCAGATTATTCCGGTTACACACTCTTTTAGTGCGGCTGATATGGTTAGATCCGGTAAAGAAATTGAGACAGCCGTATTAGCAAAAGCACTGCAACTTGTTTTTGAAGACCGTGTATTTGTCTATCAAAATAAAACCATCGTTTTTGAATAGCGGCTTCGGCTTTTAAAAACCTGCCTGAATGCTTTAAAAAAACATTCCTATTTTTTCTCTTTTCAATCAATCAAACGATCCTTATTTTCGGATATACAAAACCAATCAACAATATGAAATTTATACCAACACTGATCGCCTGTTGTTTCATCTACGGTTGCGGCTTTTCACAAGAAAAGGCCGCTGCACAAAAAATGGATTTCGAAAAATACGATCCTGTTTCTACCCTGGTGGTGCCGGGTACAATTGTAACGCATGCAAAGTTTCCTTTTATTGATGTACACAACCACCAGTGGGGTATGCCTACGCAGGACCTTTCAAAACTTATTACTAATATGGATATTTTGAACATGAAGGTGATGGTAAACCTGAGTGGCGGAAGTGGCGATAATATCATCAAAGGCATTGCCAATGTAAAAGCCGGTTATCCCAACCGCTTTATCATTTTTGCCAACATAGAATTTAATGGAATTGGAGAAAAAGACTGGACGCAGAATGCGGTGAAGCAATTGGAAGCGGATGTAAAAAATGGCGCCAATGGTTTAAAAATATTCAAAAATCTTGGCTTTAGTGTAAAAGACAACACCGGAAAAAGAGTACCGGTGGATGATTCCCGGCTGGATGCCATCTGGCAAAAATGCGGCGAACTAAAAATCCCCGTTCTCATTCATACTGCTGATCCTAAATCTTTTTGGGACGAAGTGGATGAACACAACGAACGATGGATGGAAATTGTAACGCATCCGGGCCGCAAGCGTGGCGCCGACAATCCGGTGCCATGGGAAAAACTGATAGCCTAACAACACGCCATATTTACCAAACACCCACGAACTACTTTTATTGCGGCGCATTTTGGATGGTATCCGAACGACCTGGGCAAGCTGGGTAAATTATTGGATCAATTACCAAACGTAGTGGTAGAGTTTGGTGCAGTGATCGCAGAACTCGGCCGGCAACCAATTATGGCAAAACAATTCTTCACAAAATACCAGGACAGGATTTTGTTTGGTAAAGACAGTTGGGTACCGGATGAATACAAAACCTATTTCCGGGTGCTGGAAACCAACGATGAATATTTTCCGTATCACAAGAAGTACCATGCTTTCTGGAGGATGTACGGAATGGGATTGCCGGATGAAATCTTAAAGAAAGTGTATTATAGAAATGCATTACGGATTATTCCTAATATCGATAAAAGTCTTTTTCCCATGTAAACCGAAAAAGACCGAATTATTATGGTGAGATATGTAATTTAAATTGTTAGACTAAGATCGGGATAGAGCATTCCCACAAATCAAAATCGATAAGCGAAGAAACTGGTACAAAAAGGCAAAAAAAAAGGACCAAGATAGAAATCTAGTCCCGTTTTAAAATCCAATATCCTATGAAAAACCGAGTGCAATATATACCTTGGTTTTGAACTTTGATGGGATGAATAGTATGCATTTAGTAAACGGTGTATTTCAACAGGTAAACGGCTGTGAACATCCTGCACGTCAGGAACAAAAGCTTAAACAAGCAATAGCAAGAGTTAAGCAATCAAAAAATATTGAAAAATATTGGCCATACCAGACATTTAAATTTGATGTAGCACAAAAAATGGCAACTTTGCAGCATGGATAAACCGATATTAATTTATTGCTACGATGCCTATTGCGGTTGGTGCTACGCCTTTAGTCCGGTAATAAAAAAGATTCAGGAAGA
>JBBQKO010000135.1:0-11168 GCA_038327005.1 Chitinophagales bacterium
CCAATCTTGATACAAATTTAAACGCCGAAGTAAAATTTTCTTTTTGGATTTAATGCAGCATCTCAGGATGGATATGCCTATAATGTTGAAAGTAATAACTGGTCAAAATTTACATGCGCCTGATTTCAGAAATTAATACAATTAGATTCAAATAACATAATCATCACAAGAATAAAATAGGCTGCTGGTAAATCCGGGATTTAATGCGACTTAGCAAAATTGGAAAAAGTTGATTCAATCCAAACGCTTATAAATTTTTAAATTAATGTTGAACATAAAAAAAGTTTAAAATATACCATGAAAAAAAGTCTGCTCATTTCGTTTGCCGTTCTAATATTTTCAAACGGCTATGCACAATATGCCCACTCAAAAGAGGCCAATGTAAATACACCCGGTAATGAAAAATCGCAACGCATCAATAATACAAAAAAGGAACCGACAGCACCCACTCCGCCCATGGGTTGGAACTCCTGGAATAATTATGGTTGTGATGTCACCGAAGCAGAGTTTCGCAGTCAGGTAGATTATGTTGCCGGTAAGCTAAGTAAGGTTGGCTATCAGTATATGACGATTGATATCTCCTGGTATTCGCCCAATGTTTCTGCAGATCCCCGAAGTCCTTTTCACCATCCAACCTATTCCCGGCACGATGCTGAGATGGACGGTTACGGAAGATTATTACCTGCTAAAAATAAATTCCCATCAGCAGCCAATGGCTCTTTTAAACCGCTGGCTGATTATGTACATTCAAAAGGATTAAAGTTTGGCCTGCATATAATGCGGGGGATTCCATGGCAGGCTGTTGAAAAAGATTTACCCATACTGGGAACAAAGCTCAAAGCAAAAGATATTGCAAACCCTGCAGATATTTGCCTCTGGTATAATGCAACTTATGGGATAGACATGAGTAAGCCCGGGGCACAGGAATACTACAACTCCATCTTTAAGTTGTACGCATCCTGGGGTGTTGATTTTATTAAAGTAGATGACTTGAGTATGCCTTATCATGCAGATGAAATAACCGCAGTACGAAAAGCCATTGAGCAATGCGGACGTAAAATTGTTTTTAGTACATCCCCAGGGTCTACTCCTACAACGGCCCGTTACCACATACTTACCAATGCAGATATGTTTCGGGTGTCTGCAGACTTTTGGGATAATTGGACAAGATTAAAGGAACAATTTAGTTTGGCAAGTACCTGGGCTATCCATGCGGTTAATTTCCCCGGACACTGGCCCGATTTAGACATGATACCATTTGGTAAAATTGCTACCCGTTCCGGTGATGATGGCGGTGAACGATTTACCCGCTTTACACATGCCGAACAGTATTCCTTGATGAGCCTTTGGTGCATTGCAAAATCACCCTTAATTATTGGTAACGACATTACCCAAAATGATGCTTTTACTGATTCAATATTATCGAATGAAGAAGTAATTGCCGTAAACCAGCAGGGCATTAACCAGCGCCAGGTGGCAGATAAAAATGGACATGTAATCTGGGAGTCTTCATCAGCCAATAAAAAAAATAAATACTTGGCTTTGTTCAATCAAAATGAGGTTGATGAGCCGGTACTATTAAAGTTTGATCAAATTGGATTAAAAGGAAAGTGCAGTGTAAGAGACCTTTGGGCCAGGAAAGAACTGGGGATATTTGAAAATGAATTTGCTCCAAAAATTCTTCAACATGGTGCAGGTATGTATAAAATTACACCGGTACAATCAGTCAATAAATAAGTAAGGATTATTAAAGACAATCCTTCAATCAACCTAAAAGAAAAATGAGTACACACAACAATATATTTAGTAACGCTTTATCGCCGCATAATTTTTTGTTGATGATATGCTTTAGTGTTGTACCCCTATTTTGTTTTTCTTGTTCAATAAAAAATAATACTCAGTCAGGTGGCGAACAAACAAAATTTGATTTAATATCAAAATGGGATACCACCCAAGTTATAGAAAATCCTCATAAAGGTTGGTATCATCACTATTACGATAACGGGCATCTAAATTATAAAGGCAAAAGTGTAGATATAGAAGCCATGCCCGGTCTGGATATACTTTTTATCAGACTGGCCTGGTCTTATTTTGAACCGAGTGAGGGTAAATATGACTGGCATTATATTGATGATTTGGTAAATGAATATGCAGCAAAGGGTCTTCGCTTTGGTTTTGCTTTTACCTGTAAAGAGACAGGTGAAAGTGGCACACCGCCACCCATTGGTTACGCTACACCTAAATGGGTATTTGATTTGGGTGCCAAAGGTAAACTCGTCGATTGTTGGGGAACCAAGGTGTTGGAACCAGATTATGGGGATCCGATTTTTTTAGAAAAATTAAAAAACTTTCACAAGGCCGTTGCGCAGCGATACCAGTATAAACCCTGGCTGGCATTTGTACAAATGGCGAGTGATGGTAGCTGGGGTGAAGGGCACAATTGGCCGGCAAGTGATACGGTTTTTGATAATTCAGTTATAAAAAAACACATTGATATTTACAAACAGGCTTACACAAATGAAAAGGTAAAAATTTGTATTTCGGATGATGTATATAATAAGTCGGCCAATAAATCAGAAATAAAAAACTATGTAGAAACCAATAATTTTTTCTGG
This sequence comes from Chitinophagales bacterium, assembly GCA_038327005.1. Classification (GTDB taxonomy): domain Bacteria; phylum Bacteroidota; class Bacteroidia; order Chitinophagales; family Chitinophagaceae; genus Ferruginibacter. The sequence continues at coordinate 2,616 of JBBQKO010000135.1, forward strand.
ACCGATCATAGTGTAAATGTTGAATATTATGTAAATGAAATTCCAGCTACTTTTAGTGTAGCCGCACCGGAATTATTTTTAAACACTTACAAAAATCGTCCTACACAAATTGAGTTGGAGCATTATGGAATGACATTAAAAAACGGCAAATGGACCGTTCCGGAGGGCACAAAAAACGGAGCTGCACTCGTTCGTGGAGCCGTAAATCTTACGCATCCAACATGGCTCGGTTTTCATGGGGACATTAAAACCTTTTATGCAGATAATCCTGCATTTTGCAAAGAGATGGCCAATAAAGTGGGGTACTGGTATTTTGTTGAATATGCAGAAATGCCAACCAATGCTACCATCGGAACGAATCAGAAAATTACTATCAAATGGGTTAATAAAGGAGTTGCCCCGGCTTATCACCAGTATCAATTAAAATTTAAATTCAGCAACGGTGGTGGAGCCGGATACTTTACCATACCTAATTCAAATAACACAGTCATTCAAAATGACAGTGTTTTAATACAAACGTACGACATTCAATTACCTGCAAATCTAAATGCCGGTGTGAACGAAATAAAAATAAAATTGACGGATGATTTGGATACCAAACGGGATGTGGAACTTGGATTGAGTAGTACAATAAAAGATAGTGAAGGCTATTATAAAATAGGGGAAATTATGATTGAGCAGCCTTAAGCCGAAATAATTTTATTAAAAAAAATGTTGAAATATAATCTGATGAAAAATGTCTTTTATTGATGTTGGTATTGTTAGATTTTACCGCAGTAAAAGACGTAAAAGTAAAACTGATAATAGGATACCAGCTATTTTAACTGAAAGAATAAATAAGGATTTGCCTTTAAATCAACATAATAGTTTAGCGTTATGCCTTTATATTATATCCAATAAGAGCATCAATTTTATATGAATTCATTAATACAATTATTACAATGAAACATCATTTCAAAACATATCTTTTATTGCTTTTTGTAACTGTTTATCAAACTGTTTTGAGCCAGTTTTCAAATCCACAATTACCCATAGGAGTAGCCGGTAATGGGAGGTATTTAGAATATGAAAACGGTAAACCTTTTTTTTGGATGGGTGACACCGGATGGCAACTATTACATAAGCTTTCAAAAAACGATGTTGACTTGTATCTTGAAACAGGTTTTCTACAAGGGTTCAATGTAATTCAACTTCTACTAATGCCTGAATTGAATGGACTTAAAACACCTAATAAAATTGGTGAGGTTCCAATAATAAATAATGATTTAGATAAACCCAATGAAAAATATTTTGAGTTACTGGATTATGTTTTAAATAAAGCAGCGGGTTTGGGTATTTACATAGCAATGCTACCATCATGGGGTGATACCTGGGATTATATTCCATTGGGTGAAAAAAAGCTGGTTTTTACAACAGAGAAGGCTTTTAGATTTGGGAAATATTTGGGAAACAGGTATAAAAAACAATGGAATATTGTTTGGATTATGGGAGGAGACAGAAACCCGGAAAATCTTCATCATTATGAAATCATTAATGCATTGGTAAGTGGTTTAAAGGAAGGTGAAAATAATAAGCATTTAATAACTTTTCATCCGGGAGGAGATTGTTCTTCAGCCAGTTTTTTTCATAATGAAAAATGGCTTGATTTTAATATGACACAAACAGGACACAGTGATAGGAAAGTTCCTAATTATTAAAGTGCTTTTCAAATTTATTTTCCCGAAAAGTATATGGCAGCGATTATAGAGGTGACCAATAAATAGGGGATGATTAGGAAAATTGGAGTTCGTTGGTTCTACTGATTAAAATCTATAAAATTTTATTTCGAAATTTCTAAAAAGTAGGGATGTTTTTTAAAAGCTCTTATTTACCGTACGTTAAAAACATAGATAGCGTTAAGTAATAAATAGGAAGGTATTTTTTTTAATAGAAATTCTGTAGCTATTTCGGGTAGTGGTAAGTGAATGTAAATTTCAGGTCGCTACAACGAACACAGGAATCATGTTTTGTAATTACGTTATTGGTAATCCTAAGCAAATTTTTTACTTTCCTGCAAATACAATTGAGGCAGCAGAGGAGCCAAAGAGAAAGAGTTCTACTCGGGGGAGTCATTGCCATATGTATCGATTTAGAAATTTCCCAATCGATCTATTTACAATTTTTTACAAAAAAATTTTTACCAGTAGAATTTTAAAATTGAAAAAATGAAATGCTTTATTGTAGCATGTCCAGTTAGTAAATTATTTTATGTTAGAAAACTGATTGCTGCAGTTTTCTAAGTTGGAGTTTTACGGATGGTACTTTTATGATTTGTAGTAAATACTGTTAAAATACGGGTTAGGCAAAATAAAGTTCTGAAACGCTGCGCTTTTTAAGGTTTTATTTATTGGGCGATACAACACCGGCAATCCTTGCGGCAACAAATATTATTGCCGGGCGAACCACCAGGTAAATCACCGCAAATACTAATAATAAAACCGAACCGATACCAGTTGGAAGCACACCACCAAATGTAAACGTCATGCCAATGACAAAGCCCAACAAAAATTCTGACCGGTAAATTGGAAAAAAAAAAGCGAGTGGAAGAACTGCCAACATCATGTAGCCTGGTACATCGGTATTGCTAAAACTAAAAAATACAGATAGTACAATTCCAAATAACAAAGCACTGGCGAACCGGTAAAGAATATTTATTGAATAGATGGTTGTTTCTTTGTTACTGCTGTTGTTTGCAGTATTTCTGTTTTGTATTCGATACAATAAAAACCATGTTAATAGCGGAAGCAAAAGAACTCCCCACCAGTTAGAAATTTTCGGCAGAGTTTCATCTGCCAAAATGTGATGGCCTGGCACACCGCCATGATAATGATCCCAGGCTACTAATGTCCATATTGTGATGGTTACAACTCCGGTAACATAAAGCCGGAGCTTAAAAAATTGCTTTTTGTTCATTGATTTGCTTTTTGATTATCAGTAGTATTTGGTTGTATTTTTTCTGTGAGAAAACTGATCGTTATTTATTACACGCATCATTCAACCATCGTATCAATCAGAGCTTCCAAATGTGATGCCGTACAAGAGGGCGACGCAACAATGCTCCACATTGCTTCTTAGCCCGGACCAAAATAATTTTATAAAGTATGCATCAACAGCTCATTGAAATTTTGCAGCGATGATAGCCTCAAATCTGCTGCATTGAATTTTACATTTTGGTGATCTTCCGCAGAAGGTACTACCACGCATTTCATGCGGGCGGCTTTGGCGGCAATCATACCGTTAAAAGAATCTTCAAAACAGATGCACTCTGTTGGATGACTGTTGAGATTTGCCGCACAATTTAAATAAACCTGTGGATGCGGTTTGCCAAATGGCAGGTCTGCAGCGGATTCAATGGCATGCAGGTGATTGCGGATGCCTAATTTGTCGACTACTACATCAATCAGTGGCGTGCCTGAAGAAGTTGCTAATCCGATTTTGAAATTACGGCTAATAAAAAAATTAAAGATATGTTCAATCCCCTGCATGGGCTTGCCTTTGGTGGCTACTTTATGTACTACCGTATCCAATATATCTTTGATTGCAATGTCCAGAAACCGGTTGTCAATTTTATAGTGTTGGAACCATGCTTCCACAAACTCTTTTGTTCGCATACCCGTGGTAGTGGCATATTGTGCCGGGGTTAATTGAAAACCATAGGGCTTAAATGTTTCGTCTGCAGCTTCGCCCCACAAAGGTTCTGAATCTATCAGCAGGCCATCCATATCAAAAATTACTGTTGTCAGTTTCATATCCCGTAAAGATATCAACTAATTCTATTGACTGGCTTGATGGAAGCATGAAAGTTGTTGTCCGTTGCAGTAATATTGCCCACGTTTTTTACATTTTGTGTACCGAATAATATAACAAGGTTGGCAACATTTGGCGACTCTATTGAACGCATATATAAAATAAATATAGCCTCCTGAAAAATTGATTATTGTGTATATTGCGAAGGGAATATTGCTTAAAACAATTACATGGGAAATTTTTTTACAAAACTCAAACATACGAGGCTGGTGAAAGGTTTGGTATATTCAATTGTTGGCGCAATTACTTATCCGGGACTGAATCTCATCAATAAATTGCAGATAAATGGCATGGAGAACCTGCACAATCTTCCTAAAAAAAACGTACTTTTTGTTAGCAATCATCAAACCTATTTTGCAGATGTAATAACGTTCATTCATATTTTTTGCGCAGTTAGCTGGCGAAAGAAACATAAGCTGGGCGTGCCTTTTTACCTGTTGTGGCCCTTTACCAGAATCTATTATGTAGCGGCAGAAGAAACGATGAAAAGCAACTGGATTAGCCGCTTATTAAGTTTGGGTGGTGCCATTACGGTTAAGCGCACCTGGCGTGAAGATGGGCAGGAAGTGAGGAAAAATCTGGATCCGAGTGATACCAGAAAAATTGAAAGGGCATTGAAGGATAATTGGGTGATTACTTTTCCGCAGGGAACCACCAAGCCTTTTGCACCCGGACGAAAGGGTACCGCCTTTATCATCAAACATCACCGCCCCATTGTAGTACCGGTTGTAATTAACGGCTTTTGGCGTGCCTTTAATAAAAAGGGATTGCATTTTAAAAAGCGGGGTACTAATTTATCAGTAACGTTTAAAGAACCGATGGTGATTGACTACGATGATTCAACGGAAATGATACTCGAAAAAGTGATGGATGCCATTGAACAGAGTAAAAAATTTATGCAAAAGGGCAAGCATCATTCAGAGCCTAAGGCTGATAATTAAACTATGGATACCGAACCTTTAAAACAGCTTTACTTTTGCTTTGTAGCACTCCTGCTTCTCAGTTTTACGGCCTATTCTCAAACAGATATTTTAGGCAGGGTGGAGGATGAAACGAATAATATGCCTTTGCCCAATGCCTGTGTTTTTTTTAATAATACCAGCATTGGTACCAACACCAACCAGCAGGGCGAATTTTATTTTGAGACAGTCCGTATGCTCAATACAGAACTTGTTATTTACTGCCCCGGCTATGAACCAATGGTGTATAAACCCAATGCCCAACAGGTAGAAGGTAAAAGAATGGTATTTAGATTAAGGTTAAAAAGTTTTGATCCAGTAAATAAGCCGACGCTTTCATCCGGATTGAGAAGAGATTTTTTGGCGGTGTTTTCTCGGAATTTATTGGGCATTACAGAAGAAGCCAACAGAAGTAAAATCATGAATGATTCGGTTATCTACTTTGGCGCAGGGGAAACAACAACCAGCTTCCGGGCCTATGCAGATTCTCCTTTGGTTGTGATCAATAACATGCTTGGCTACAAAATTATTTTTCTCCTGGAAGATTTTTGGTACGACGATGCAACGGGGCAGAATAATTTTTTTGGTTACGCTCATTATGAAGAATTGGGGTCAGATAAAAAATTTTTTAAGAATAGGAGGAATTGTTATTATGGAAGTACACTTCATTTTTATCGTTCGTTGGTTGCTCACCAATTATACAATGAAGGGTTTGGAACTTTTTTGGTAAAAACAGATAGTACAAAAATGAACGGCTTAAATATTGGAGGAATGATTATTCCGGTGCATGACAGCACGGGACTAGAACCGATATCAGACGGGGATATTATGTATATTGACAGTGTTAATAATTTCTCAATTAAAGTTGATGGGCAATTGTTGGTGCAATACAATCAAAACACGACTGCAAAAAATTATTTAGTTGAACAGGATCTTTTTATGTCTGGCTTCCTGCCGGAAGGGGTTGAATCCTACATACAATTTAAAGGACCGCTAACCGGAATAAATTATGCGGGTATATTAAATGATTACAACAGTGTGACCTATTCAGGTTATTGGATTTATGAACGGCTGGCTAATACTTTGCCTGTTAATTACAAACCTGATAAGTGATGGGTAAATAGCCTTGTATTGACTTTTTAAAACGGAGAAATATTTTGCGAAAATGAATAACCATTTGGTTTAAAAAACAGGTGTTATTTGTTTTCAAAAAAAGATCAGAATAAAGACGAAGTATTAAGTCAGGTGTGGCCTGATAAGCCGGGTGGTCAATTTCACCATTGACCATTTACAATTGCCCATTCACAATCGGCACTCAACTTAACACAATTAATTTATGTAACTAGTGCCTTCAAATCGTATAATAACTTTGCTTTATTTTAATCTGTATGGTGTTTTTAAAAAGCGCAATTTCCTTTTCGATTGCTATATTACTGCTACTGTTGCCACATAAAATAATGGCACAGCAAATTGTTAATGGTACTGTAATAAGTGAAAATACCGGTTTGCCTTTGGAGGGCGCCAGTGTATATTTCAACAATACGTCTATTGGTACCAGTGCGAATGCCGCCGGGAAATTTTCGTTGCCGCTTCCCAATATGCTGAATGCAGAACTCATCATTTCCGGTGTTGGCTACGAACGACTCGTGTACAACCTCCCGGTAACAATCGACCTGAATAAAACCTATGTGTTTAAGCTGGCACAAAAAGAACAGCAGTTAAGAGATGTATTGATTTTACCGGATGCACTCAGAAGAAAATACCTCAGCATCTTTGAACAAAATTTTTTAGGCATTACAGAAGAGGCATCCCGCAGCAATATTGAAAATCGAAAGGATATCTATTTTACCAGCGGCGAAAATAATAATACCATCCGGGCTTACAGCGATACGCCGCTGGTGATCATCAATAAAATGCTGGGCTATAAAATCAAGTTTGAACTGGTTGATTTTTCTTTCGACAAAGAGAATGGCCGTACCTTCTATTACGGCTACACCCGCTTTGAGGAAATGGGTGATAAAAGCAGGTGGCAAAAAAACAGGAAGCGCTCGTATTATGGCAGCACTATACATTTTTTTCGCTCGCTGATTGCCAACCGGCTGAAAGAAGATGCGTTTAAAATTTATCTTATAAAGCCGGTCAGTTTATCTGGTGATACCAACCTTGTATCAAATAGTGTTTTGAAAAAAGTTAATGTCAACCAGGAAATGGCCATGGCTGTTTCCGTATCGCCAGAGCAGATTATTAAGTCCGACTCCAGTAATGTGAACAATTACAAACTTACTTTCAAAGGCAAGCTGATGGTTCAATATGATAAGGAACCCGCATCTAAATTGTATTTAAAAAAGAACACGTTTATACAGGGAAATATGCCGGTTGGTTTTCGTGCGTACGTGACGATTAAATCTGATTTTTTACAAATAACTAACACTGGTATAATCAACAATCCGATGGATGTGGAATTTAGCGGCTATTGGATTTACGAAAAGGCCGCCAATATGCTACCGCTTAATTATGAGCCGGATTGAGCAGCTCCATTGAACAATGCCTTTAACTCTTGTGCATCTTCCGGCTTCATTTTGCCACCCAATACCAGCCTGAGTTGCCTTCTTCTTAAAGCGCCTTCATACAATTCTTTTTCGCCATCGGTTTCAGGAATTACCTGGTTAACTGGTTTGGGATTACCATTAGGGTCAAGCGCCACAAATGTAAAGTAGGCTTCATTGCTTCGATACTTATATTGATGCAATACATCTTCGCCCCACACTTTTAAGTGCACTTCCATACTGGTAGAAAACGCCCTTGTAACCTTCGCTTCTATATGTACCACATTGCCCAGTTTAATAGGCGTTTTAAAAGAAATATTATCTACGGATGCTGTCACCACCGGCGAACCACTATGCTTCATTGCAGCCAATGCTGATGCAATATCCATCCAATACATCAGGCGTCCACCCATGAGATTACCAAAGGTGTTGGTATCGTTGGGTAATACGAGTTCTGTCATTATAACCACAGATTCACTTGCTTTCTTATCCATATAAAAATTTGAGCAAAGATACTGTTTGAAGATTAGGTGAGATGTGAGATTTTTTGGTGGGTTGATATTTTTGGTCGGGGAATTTATCAAATAACAACGGTATTATATCAAAAGAAGAAATGGTAAAGAGGATGCATTTCCTGTAGGAACAGGCCGTGGCCTGTTCTTGTCCGGAATATTGAAATAATTTGTGAAAGAAATACCGGATGGGATTTTTTGGGCGATCTGTTTTCATTGTGCACAGAACATGCCGCGGCCTATTCCTACGCCTGCAATATTGAATTCAATTGTGTATAAAATATTGGATGATATTTTTTTAGGGGGAATAAATTTTCATTGTAGGGATACCCGATTTGTAGGAACCAACCGTTTGTATGAACCGGCGATTTGTAGGAACAGGCCGCGGCCTGTTCCTACGCCTGCAATGGTGAATTCATTTGTGTATAAAATATTGGACGGTATTTTTTTAGGGGGAATAAGTTTTCATTTTAGGAATACCCGATTTGTGGGAACCGGCGATTTGTAGGAACAGGCCGCGGCCTGTTCCTACGCCTACAATGTTGAATACATTTGTGTATAAAATATTGGACGGTATTTATTTAGGGGGAATAAATTTTCATTGTAGGAATACCCGATTTGTAGGAACAGGCGATTTGTAGGAACATGCCGCGGCCTGTTCCTACGCCTGCAATATTGCATTGAATTGTG
>JBBQKO010000136.1:0-11002 GCA_038327005.1 Chitinophagales bacterium
TTTTTGCTGATATCATGATAGACCAATTAAAGTAAAAAAGAATTTATTTATGAAAGGGAGAATAATTGAATGTAAACAAACTATTAATAAAACAGGTTCTTAACAAGCGAAAATAATCAGGTTTACTTAAATAGGGAAGCTACTGCCGTGGTTCGTGTCCACAAGAACCACTATCCTGCAGGGTTCTTTCTTAAAATGAACCGCAACTGCTTTTAAAAAAATGTTATCTGGTAATGATGTTGAGTTGTCAAAATATGCAGTAGCTGCACACAACAAAAGAATGAATGTTGGTAAAGAGATTCATTGATTGTGCATCTTTACAGCAGGCTTGTAATGCAGTAAAAACTAAACTACATCCAGCTCAATGAGTTGGCTATTCACTGGAACCTTGCCAGCAACCCATAGGAGCATTATGAACCTTCTACCAGTTATTATGAAATGAATGAAAAGCACTTTGATTTTTTAAAAGATGTACCGGAAGAGTTTTAAAATTGTAGAGTAGTTATTGAGGACACCTACCACGGCGGAGAGACTTGCTCCAGAACAGGACAAAAATCCGACCAATGAGCGGAAGTTTTATTCTATGCCATCTTTAAATTTTCCATTCAAAATTTGTTCTAATTTTTCTATAAGCGATAATGGAGTATCATCCGGACTACTGTGTAAACCATTCAGTGTATCACCTATTATATTTACCAGCAGGTTATATTTTTCAAACTCCGCATATAAAATTTTCTCATCGCCGGTCTCCCAATATTTACCCTCATCATTCACTATAAAGTTTGTAAGGTATTTGCCGGAGATGTACTTTAATAATTTTATGATTGCTGCATGAGTTTGCGGCCCGGCGTACTGTGTTTTGGTACAAGCTGTAAACATCAATTCCTTAGCAAACTGAACATCATCATAAATATCCCTGCACATCAAACTTGTTAGAGAGCAAAGTCGGCCACCCGGAATAAATGTAAGGAAAACAGGCTCGCTTTTATCCGGGCTAAAACAAATGCCTCTTAAGTGGTCATCGTCATCTATTCCGGTTAAGATAGTCGATTCCCATTCCAGCGATTTGCAGATGTCAGTTACTTCTTCTATCAGTGGTTCCAATAATTCTTCGCTGGTGATGCTGCCGGAATAATAAATCGTCAATCCCATAAAAAATTTTTAGTAAGATAGAAAAGGTTAGTTATAATAAGATGTATTTTCTTTAAATTAATTAGTGAAATAAGATATGACCGTTAACAGTTTTGTTGAAAAAATGGCGTCTTTGATTTAGTTTGCATCACCAAAGTAATTGAACCGGCAATGCAATTGCTCAACCAGTCAAGGTGCAAGAGGTTATCCATATATTTGAAATTATTAATTAAGTTTACTTATGTTTTTCGAATCATTACATTATAAATATCCGCAGTTGGCGGCTGCTGAAACCAGGTCCATTACCTTGCCTTCACCTGATAATGAGTTTGGTTTACCACAGGGCTCCTATTTATTTATGGAAATGTTTTGCAATGAAAAGGGCTGTGATTGCAGGAGGGTCATGTTTTCGGTATATGCTGACAATCAAAAAGAGCAATTGGCATGTATAGGGTACGGTTGGGAGTCGGAATCGTATTATAAAAAATGGATGCGCACTACAGATAAGGCGATGGCAAGAAAATTAATGAAGTCATCATTGGTTGAATGGCCCCACAATCAATTTATGCAGGAAGAATTTTGGTAATGTTTAATCGTGTGTTGATGCCTCAAACTTCCTACCTGGCAAGAGTAAAAGAGCACTATAAATTTTTTAGAAAAAATTTGTAGCAGGTTGCTCTTTTATTCCGAGAAATTTCTCGCGGCAGGCAGGGACGTTGCGGCTGCACAGAAGCAATTTTCTTTACCTGCATAAATTAAAGAACGCCCAATTTTGTGCGCAACTATTTCATCATCAACGAAACATCCTTCCCACGCTCACTGCGCGGCAAAGACTTTGCTTGAATAAGCTGCTGCCGCTGGTTAGGTTTATCTACACAAACTTGTGGATTATAAAAAGAAAAAATGAAGCAAAAAAAGAAAAGGTAGTAACAGAAGTTTGTTTAATAATATAATAACGATACAATTCCAAAGGAACTTGCTGGAAACCTTAAACTAGATCCACCTCAATCCGTTGGCTATTCACTGGAACCTGGCCAGCAATCCATGGGAGTATTATTACTCTTCTGCCCGTTATTATAAAATGAATAAAACGCACTTTGATTTTTTAAAAGATGTACGGGAAACGTTTTAATATTGTAGCGTGATTGGTGAGAACACAAACCAGGGCGGAAACTTAACTCACTTAAATGTTGTAGCTTTAATTCATTTATCAATATCGAACCTAAATACTCTCGTTTCTATATTTACCTATATTGTCCTCTATGAAATTGCTAAAATTGCAACTTGCTTTATTGTTACTATTAATAGCTACACCTCTTGTTAAAGCCCAGGTTATAAATACATTTATCGGAAACGGAACAGCGGTAAACACCGGCGACGGAGGCCCGGTCATCAGCGCCACACTCAATAAACCCAGCGGTGTAAACAGAGATGCACAGGGAAACATATACATCATCTGCAACAATGTTTTAAGAAAAACAGACGGAGCTACCGGCATCATTACCACTATCGCAGGCGATGGCGTATCAGTTGCCCCAAGTGCATCAATGGGTGATGGCGGACCAGCCATCAGTGCAATTTTTACCTGGATGAGACATGTGCTTACAGATGCAGCGGGTAATATATTAATTGTTGATTATGGCGCAAACAATATCCGTAAGGTAAATGCTGCCACAGGCATTATCACTACCGTAGCAGGTAACAAGCTTAATAGTCATAACGGCGATGGTGGCCTGGCTATCAATGCAGGCATTGCTGGGCCCACCTCCATTGCGATGGATGCATCAGGTAACCTGTACATCGCAGAAACACATAGTAACCGCATCCGGAAAGTAGATGCCGCAACAGGTATTATTTCAACAATTGCGGGCACTGGCGTATCGGGATTTAGCGGTGACGGCGGATTGGCTGCTAATGCAGGCATCACTGCTCCGCAATACGTTTATACAGACCCGTTGGGTAATCTTTTCATTATTGAATATACCACTGGCATCACGTGTCGCATCAGAAAAATGAATTTAGCTACGGGCATTATTCAAACTGTTGCCGGTAACGGGCAGGATGGATTTTCCGGCGATGGTGGCCCCGCAACCGGCGCTGCCCTTTCTAATCCGGCAGCCGTGGTGACTGATAAATGCGGCAACATTTTTATAACCACCATTAACGACTCACGCATACGCAGGGTAGATGCTGTAACGGACATCATTACAACTATTGCAGGTGATGGCACAAACAGTTATGATGGTGATGGCGGGCTTGCAATAAATGGCAAATTGAACAACCCCAATGGAATGTGCATCGATCCACAAGGCACGTTGTTTATTGCTGATGTAAACAACAACCGCTTACGCAGAATCGATTTTCCGGGTGCTGTTGTTTTTATCAACACACCAGCCAACGTTGTTTGCCCGGCACAGCCCATTACATTTACTACCACGGTTTTTACTACCAGCGATCCCCAGGTGTACCAGTGGAAGAAGAATGGAATTGATGTAGGCGCCAACAGCGCCATTTATACCACGACCATCAACGATAAAGATACCATCGAATGCTGGCTCGACAGGAGCACCAATTGTTATGAAACTTCCCCATCAAAAAGCAACCCAATTGGTATGTCTCTTTTACCACAGCCTACCGTACGTATTACAGCAGCACCCGGAAGTAACTGCGGGGTGGAAGGGATAGACCTTACAGCCGTAACCAGTAATGCAATCAACCCTGTTTATGAGTGGACAGTGAACGGTAAGAATGTTTATGGAAACTTTCCTACATACAGGGCGGCGGTAACCATTACGGACAGCGTCGTTTGTAAGATAACCTGCCAGAATTTATGCGGCGCCACCGTTATAGTCAGCAGCCAGGCTGCTACATTAAAGGGGCGGCTCGACCTGTTACCGTTGGTAACTACTGTATCCACCAACACGATTATCTGCGCCGGCACGCCCATCACTTTTACTGCAACCAATGAAAGCGGCAATTTAAACGCAACTTTCAGGTGGCTTGTAAATGGAACTGAAACAGGCGTAAACGGCACAGTGTTTACTTCTGCATCGTTGACAGATTCTGTAAAGGTAGAATGCATCATGACTGTACCGATGTGCCCAGCCCCTCCCACTAGTACAAAAGATTATTCGGATCCAATTTATGTTACCATCCTGCCAAATATTACCCCTGCCATTACCATTGCAGCCAGTGCAACCAACATCTGCAAAGGCACCCCGGTTTTCTTTAAGGCAACCGCCACCGCAAGCGGAAATAACCCGTTGTACCAATGGAAAATAAATGGCAATAATGCAGGCACAAACAATACTGCTTTTTCTTCTGCAAGCTTACAAAATGGAGATGTAGTTACCTGCTTTTTTGATGCCGGTGCAGTTACCTGTTCGGGTATTTCAACCGCACTGTCAAACCCGGTAACCATGAAGGTGAGCGACGTATTGCAGCCGGTTATCTCAATCTCATCTTCAGACACAAATATTTGCACCGGCACCAGCGTAACCCTTACCGCAGCCATTGGCGGTAATGCCGCTAAAAAGATTTACCAATGGTATTTGAATGGCAACAAAATAGGAGCCAACAGCGCTGTGTACACATCAGCCAGCCTGGCAAACGGCGACAAACTAAGTTGCCAATTGGAAGGCGATAGTACAGTATGCCAGTTGACTGCTGTTTCCAACAACGTTATTATCACCGTAAGGCAATTGCCCACAGTAATATTTAATCCAACTGCACTAAGCATACAAGTTGGTGGGCAAGCTAACCTAAATGCTATTACTACCGGTAACATCGCTTCGTTCCTGTTTACACCGGTGAATAAACTGGTCAACCCCGCTACCCTTTCACCGCTTACCATTGCTCTCGCAGACAATACTAATTTCACTATACAGGTAACCGATATTAACGGATGCAAGGCAAGCAAGAATATAATTGTAAGCGTTTGGCGTGAGCTGCTGATGCCAAAAAGTTTTACGCCCAATAGCGATGGCATCAATGATGTATTTCGCATACCGCCGGGTGTTCGTTTAAAACTAAAAGAGTTTTCCATTTACGACCGTTGGAGTAAAAAAATATTCAGCACCAGTGATATTAGCAAAGGCTGGGACGGAACTTTTAATGGAACTGCATACGGCACCGGTACATTCATCTACATCATTACCGGCATCGGCGACAAAGGCGATATGGTCGTAAAGGGGAATCTTGTATTATTGAGGTAAGAGAGATACCAATGGCTTATTTATTCGCTGCAACTTATTGCCAAAAACTTTTCCTCCCGGGCAGCTGTTTGGCCAGGCACGTTTCGGCTGCCCAGATTGCTGTTTGTTTTACCGGAACAGTACAAAAGTATACAAGGGCCGACCAATTCCGTCGACAACTTTTTTATCAGCAACGCCGGCAATGAAGAGAAGCTCCAACAAAATGCGAAAAATAATATCTTCACTCAATGAAACAGGTGGCTTTAATTTTTATTTCGTCATTTTTTTGTTGGTTTACCAATGCACAAAGTAAACTGATAGAAAAAGTATTTAGGCTACTTCCAGCCGACAAGATCTATCATCTTTCTATTGTCACAAGAGATTCTATGCTTAATGGAAAAACTTACTATCCTGCTAGCAACAGCAGTACCGAAATTTGGGCCTATAATTATGGTATGTCTACCACCGTAAATGATTACCTGTATGTTTCTTTTAGTTTTGAAACCGGCCAACGTGGGTCAGGAATGATAGAAATAAGAAATTTTAAAATGCTGAATGGTAACGAACTGATCGTTGTTTCAAAAACCGGTGGTGTGTGGCAGTTAACTTATACCCAGCAGGAACTTTCCTATTTCATTTTTGATAAATACCAAAAACTGATTCCATACAAAAGGAAAATATTACCGGCAGTAAATGAAAATTTATTTTTGAAAGCCAGGATACCGGCTTCTGTTAAAAGAACGATACTTAACAACTCAAACATGACTTTTGATTTAAGTCATGAAAATTAATGCTGGTGCTTAACAGCGACTATATTTCCGATGATGAAACGATAAGCAAATGGTTAAAGGCGGATCGAATTTATTTTGATTGGGTAGGTGATCATTTTGTATTTGATGATTGAGCGAATGCAAACTGACTAATTTCCTTCCCATCGATGTCCCCGGTCTAGTGTATTGGCGAGGGGCATTGCGTTTGCACAAATTGTTACTTGCTTTACCGGCAAAGCATTAGGAAATATAAACAACAGAGATACTTTACTGACAGTTCATTTATTTTATCGTCAACTAAACGCCCTTCCCACGTTCCCCGCTTGGCAAGAGACGTTTCGGAAAATCTTATTAAGTTAGAGTGGTTGCATGATTTTGGCAGACGCTGTTGCGAAGGAGGAAATTTGAGTGAGGCTGATATAGTGAAAACAATAATGAAAAAAGCGTTATTACAACAAAAAGATATAAAATTATTTTGGATGCCAATTTGGTGATAAATATTGTGATGGCAAAAGATAAAACGCTTTTGTTTAACCTCTTCTTGATTCATTTCCCTATGTAAATAATTATTTGCTGGTTGAAGCTTCTGACACAGTCGTTGAACAAAAGCAGATGTACGAAGCGCAGGCAAAGAATCTCGCAAAGTTTACCACCATCACACAAAGGTTTCTACACAACATTTCTGCTACATATTTTCAAAAAACCTACCCTGTGTTTTGATTTAATATAGCCATCTTCTTTCTACCAATAAAATATACCCTCTCAACGGTATAAAAGCGTATCCTCTTTTGCGTTAGCTTTATAAAAAATAAAATATGAATCCTGTAAAAATCGTTTACTTTATTGTAGCTGTATTTTGCTGCACCATTACAAATGCACAAAACGAACCACATTCCATGGGTGCTACTTTCGATTTAACGCTGATGGCTAAAACGCCTCAGAAAATGATGATGTCGCAGCGGAGCTTTACCAGTATGCCAGGTAATTTTTCTCTGGAAAAATATTGCCCCACGCCTGGTGATCAAGGCAAATATGGCACCTGCACCGCCTGGGCTAATGCGTATGGCGTAGCTACTATCTTATATGCAAAAACTCATGATATTACAGACAAGGCTATCATTAATAAATATGCTTTTTCTCCTACTTTTTTATACGAACAAATAAAGAATGCTGCAGATGTAAATTGCCAGAATGGTACCGATCCGATTGCTGCATTGGTTACACTCATAAAGATGGGAGACGCTACACTAAAAACAGCGCCTTACGCTTGCGGTGCCACCAATACAGAAACAGCTAAAACCGAAGCATTGAATTATAAAATCAGCGATGCGGCTATCTTGTTTGCTGCTAAAGGGATGCTGGTAGATGATAAGTTTGTGAAAAATGAACAGCAAATGATTGACCTTACCAAAAAGGCATTAACGGAAGGTAGCCCGGTATCTATTGGCTTTATGTTGCCTAAAAGTTTTTTTTACATCAAAACAGCTATCTGGTCGCCTGACTCACAGGAAGCTTTTGGTGACTGGCAACATAACAAGCATGCCATGTGCGTAATTGGTTACGATGATAATATTGGTGGTGGTGCATTCAGGGTATTAAATAGTTGGGGCAAAGCCTGGGCAGATGGTGGTATGGTTTGGATAAAATATGCAGACTATGCCCGCTGGTGTTTACTGGCCTTACAGCCTTTTGCAGATCCTTACACAAAAGTACCTGATGAAAAAAAGCCAGAGCCAAAGCCAGAACCAGCCCCTCCGCCAGTGCCAACTCCTGCGCCAACACCCACGCCAAAACCAACACCTACACCCAAGCCATCGCCTGCCCCCGTAGTTAGCATTGCTTTAAGCGGCAGTATAGAATTTAAGACAAATACCGGGGAAGATATGCCCGTAAATAAAATCAGCAGCAGGAATTTAATGGTGGAAGAAGACGAGAAAATCAAAGAAGACCTGGTGGCTTATACTATGGTGAATAGCTACAGCAGCGGTACCAAATTCAGGTTTTATATGACTATTGATAAAGAAGCTTACATCTATGCTTTTGCAACAGACCTTACCGGAAAAATAAATAGAATATTGCCCTTTGATGATTTAACCAGTACGCATGTAGGCAGCAATACAGTCGTGGCTTTTCCCAGCGATACGAAAATAATAAAAATGGATGACAACAAGGGTACCGATTACCTGATGATTTTATATTCAAAGGAAAAACTGAATATGGATGAAATGATGGCTACGATGAATAAAACAAAAGGCGGCTTATCTTCAAAAATAGTAGCAGCCCTCGGTGATAAACTCATTGATAAAAAGAAGATACAGTATGATGGAGAGAAGGCGGGGTTTAAAGTAAATATTAAAGCTGGCACCAGGAATTTATCGGTAGGAGATGATGACACCAAAACCGAAGTAGCAACAGGCTCGGTAGTGCCTTTAATGATAGAGATAAAGCACAATTAGAATACGCTTAGTGATAAATCTTTTCTTTTGCTTTTGCCAGAACAAGACTTTAATTATTTTATTTATGAGAATTTTTTTTTCTGTATGCTCAATACTGTTATCGTTTTTAAGTTATGCTCAAAAAACAAAACTCACTCTTAAAGCCGGTCATGGTGCCACTGTCGAATTTCAAAAATTATCGGCTGATAATAAATTTATGATATCAGTAGATAGAGATAAAATCGCCGTTTTATGGGACGTGGCTTCGGGCAACCAGGTTGGCAAATTTGAAAATGTGGTAGCTGTCGACTTTAACTCAGACAGCAAATCCTTATACATTGTTAATAATAAAGGAGAAACTTCGCAATTTGATTTACTGGGTCGTTTAACAGCAAAGATGCCTGCTTTTAAGGATAAGTTAAGTGACTATAACGTAGTATATTACCTGAATGCCCGGGATAATATTTTATTAAGAGGACCAAGGATACAGCGAATTAATACAGGTGCGATATCCTACACGCCGATAGAAACAGAACCGGGTAAAACAGGCGACAGGCGAACCTTTTCTGCTGTAACCAATAAAGTGGCGGTTTATCAATTTGGAAATATTTTATTATTTGATGCAAATACCGGGAATGAGGAAAAGAAAATATCCCTTGGTTTAACAGAAAGTGGATTGGATATTGCATTTTCGGCAGACGCAAAGTTAATATTGGCAGCAGATAAAAAATCTGTAAAAATCGCAGAAGTACAAACCGGAAAAATAATAAGAAGCTATACTGGTACAACCCAATTATTTGGTGCTGCAATAAGTGCCGATGGGAAATCGCTTGTTGTTTTATCTGATAAAAAACTAACCATGATGGAAACGCTCTCCGGAAAAAGAATATGGGAGGTTGACCATGGTCTCACAATGAATGATTTTGCAAAAGGTCCACATGTAAATTTTTCGGATGATGGTAAAAAACTGCTGTATGGTGGCGGCTATTCTAAAGCTATGCTGGTTGCAAACGCAATCAATGGTAATGCAGAAAAGCGATTTGAAGGTGCCAGCAGCCGTGAAATAAATGAACTTTTTATTGATGCGCTCAATAGCAAACTTTTATCTAAAACGGATGATAGTTATGCCATTACATGGGATCTTAACAATGGTTTTATGCAAAAACCATTACAGCTAAAAGAATTTTACGTTAAGAACTTTTTACCTGTAAGGCAGGATCGTATTTTTTTATATGGAGGTAATAATGAAAACCTTAGGGAAATAAATGAAAAAGGTGACGAAAAGCGTGACTATAAAACTTTTAAGTACCCCCAGAGCCCCGATATAATACGAGCAAGCAAAGATGGCAATTATGTGGTTGCATCAGCTTATTCCACTTCGGAAACCGGTTGTAATAACGGTTTTAGTGTGTATGATACAAAAACAGGAAAAATGCTGTGGCAAAAAATGTGCGATAAATATGGAACCGTTGCTGTGAGCCAAAATACTTCTTTGCTTGCTGCGGCAAAAAGTATTGACGCCGGAGGTAAAATTCATCTTTACGACCTGGTTACCGGCGATTATAAAGATGAAATAAATACCAACAACCTGCCCTATACACCAGATGCATTACTTTTTTCGCCACACGATAAATACTTGTACGCAAAAAACAATTCGGTAATTGAGGTTTTTGAATTGCCGTCTAAAAGAAGTATTCTTATTGGTAAAACTATGCCAGACGGAAGTGAGGCAAGTGCTGTAAATTTCAGCAGCAATGATAATTATTTGTATATAGCCACTTTTAAGGGCAATGTGCATTATTACAATCTCAGCAATCAGAAATTTGAAGGTCAGCCTATTAAACCAACGAATGGTTATGTACGTGGCCTTAATGATGTAAATGATGGCAAATATCTCTTTTGCAGTGCAACAGACAATACCATTACTGTGTGGGATAGTAAGCAAAAAAAACTTCTGGCGACCATGTATTCAAATGCTGCAACAGGTGAGTGGGCCGTGGTTACACCCGATGGCAGGTTTGATGCATCACCGGGTTTTCAGCAAAATATTTATTACCAAAAAGGCCTTGAAATTATACCCCTTAAATACGTGTACGAAAAATATTACACGCCTAAATTATTACCAAGGATATTGGCAGCAGAGTTGTTTGAGCCAATTCCTGAAATGGACATCAAACCAAAGCCCAAAGCCCAAATTATGTATGCCGATACGCAGCGTAACCTGGAAGTGGGCGATGATATTGCAACCTATAAAAACACAACAGGCAGTGCAGAAATAACCATCAATGCAACTGCACCAGAAGATAAGGTAGATGAGATACGTTTGTTTCACAACGGCAAAGTGGTAAACCTGGCTACCCGTGGGCTTTTTGTAACCGATAATGATGGTAGCGACAGTAAAAAATATACTATCAAACTGTTGCCCGGCAATAATAACTTCAGAGCCATTGCCTTAAACAGCCAGCGAACCGAA
>JBBQKO010000137.1:0-10928 GCA_038327005.1 Chitinophagales bacterium
CATCAAACCAAACTCTGGATTTAAAGCCCAGTTGGGTTGCTCAAATTTTAGGCGCAAAGTCTCAAATAATTGCATTTTCATAGCGTATCAAATAGCAAATATTATGCCATAGTAAATTGATTACCAAGTAATTGTAATTAATGGGCAGACTCTAATTAAGGAAATAGTTCAGCCTTTAACAGAATTTTTTATTTTTTAAGCAAACCTTTTTCAACCTTATTGCGTATAAAATGTTGTAATAGTTATCAACATGATTCATGTTGGTTGTTTTAAGGGTTAAAGATATCCCCTCCGGTTCCCCGGAGGGGATCGTTTTTTATAACTATCCTTCCTATAAGCTAACTGCTTTAAGGCTTTCGGATTATTTATAAATAGTTACATAACAAAACATCCATTGAAATAAAAAACCGGCTCATGCGATCGCTATTTTAACTCAATTAACTATATTCATCGCATGAAAAATAAACTCCGCTTTTTTACCGCTGTATTTTTATTGATATCCATGTCATCCATTGCACAAACAGGAAAGGGTGCTTTAAACAAAGGAAAACTTTTTATCATTGGGGGTGGCAGCCGCTCAACCGAGTTAATGAAAACGCTGGTAGCAACTGCTCAATTAAAGCCGGGTGATTATATCGTAGTACTTCCCATGTCGAGCGAAGAGCCTGATACTTCCTTTTATTATATACAAAAAGATTTTATAAAAGTGTGTTCCAACAAAATTGCCCAACTCAATTTTACAAGAGAAAGCGTTCATGCTAAAAACTGGCTGGATTCATTGCAAAAAGCGAAACTGGTTTTTATTACAGGTGGTGATCAAAACAAGTTTATGCAAATTGTTTTGAATACGCCGGTTCATCAGGCAATTAAAGCTGCTTATGCCAATGGATCAACCATTGCAGGCACTAGTGCAGGAGCAGCCGTAATGAGTAAAGAAATGATAACCGGAAATGAATATTCAGCCGATAGTGTAGTATCAGGATCCTTCAAAAAGATAGCGCATCATATGGTAGAAATAAAAGAAGGATTGGGTTTGATAAACACTGCCATCATTGATCAGCATTTTATTGCAAGAAGCCGTTACAATCGGCTGCTGGCGGTATTGGAAGAATTTCCCTCCTACACTTGCATTGGTATTGATGAAGGCACAGCCATCATCGTTAATGGCAACAAAATAAAGGTAACGGGTGTAAGCCAGGTCATCCGGCTTAGATTACCTGGCAAGCAAAAAAATGGCATCAAGGCAAATGCCGGTATCGTTAATATACGAAATGTTCAATTGGATATTCTGACCGCCGGAGATGAATTCAATCTTAATTAAAATTTTAAACACCATTGAAACGAAGAAAAAGGCAAGACTAAACACAGCTAGCTACCAGACTAATTTTCTTTTTAAACAGGCTTTCATGTTCAGAGGAAATAGCGGGCAAAAAACTTATGAAACTATTTCTATTGGTACCTTTTGCGAATTTGCCAACGTCCAACAACGAATTGAACTAAAATAATTTGATTTACATTATTGTTCATCAATACTTTATCTCCAAATTTTAACCAGTATTTTAACATATAACACCATTCTTGCAGCGGTTTTAAAATGTATTCAAATAACTTTGCGATGAAAATTAAAATCAATCGTATGAAATTAAAAAACTTTATTCTTTTTGGAATTGCAGCAGCATTTTTCCTTAGCTCCTGTGTTAGTAAAAAAGTATTGAAAGGCGAACAACTTCGCTATGTTCAATTACAGGCTGAACAAACAAAACTGCAGGATGATTTAAAAAACTGTGATGACCTGAATGCAGAGAATGCTCGCAGAAAAGCGGTATTGGAATCAGAAGTAGAAGGCCTGAAAAAACAAATCGATTACCTGAAAGAAAATAACAATATGGCTTTGAAGCAACTGGAAAATCTATCGGTAATTTCCGGTTCGCAAGCAGAAAGTATAAAAAAATCACTTGACAATATTGGCTCCAAAGATGCCTATATTCAAGGATTACAGTCCGCACTTAACCGCAAGGATTCCCTGAACCTTGCGTTGGTTACCAACCTAAAAGGTGCAATTGGAAACCTTGATGACCAGGACATCAACATTAAGGTAGATAAGGGCGTAGTTTACATTGACATCTCTGATAAACTATTATTTAAAAGCGGAAGTTTTGACGTTACCGACAGAGCCAAAATAGTGCTGGGCAAAGTTGCGATGGTACTGAAAAACCAGCCTGACATTGAATTTATGGTGGAAGGACATACCGATAGCCTGGCCTTCAAAAGTTTAGTGCTACTTGATAACTGGGATTTAAGTGTGAAAAGAGCAACCTCCATCGTTCGTATTTTAGACAAACAATATGGCCTGGATCCTACACGCATGGCTGCATCCGGACGCAGTGAATACAAGCCTGTAGCCGACAACAGCACTCCAGAAGGAAGAGCTTCAAACCGCAGAACAAGAATAGTAATTTTGCCACAGCTTGACCAGTTCTTTAAATTACTGGAAACCAAATAATATTAATAACTCTTTGTAAAAGCCACCTTTAATCAGGTGGCTTTTTATTTGCCCACTTCACTAAAAGCGGCTAAATATTTATCAATATAAAACTGCTTCAACTTTGATTTGTACTGCATGATAAACCTTGGGTGTTCGAGGGCAATTACCTTTTTAAAAAAATTTTCCTTTTCATTCAACTGCCGGAGAAATTTTTCATTTTTACCATTCCCAAAACAAAAGCAGACATCAGTTTCAATGCCTAAACGGATTTGTTGTTGAATGCTTTTTATGATAAAATCATACACCGCATTTGTCAGTTCTTTGCTATCATAATAATTGTAATTGATTTCTTTACCATTGCTGCCTTCAGATGTGAATCCCAATGGACAAACGGAGTTGATATAAAAATTTTGGTAGAATTTTTCCGTTCCGCCATACGCATCTATCATTTCATAAACATACACCGAGGATGGTTCATGTGTTGGCTTTCCCGAATAGGGAATATGACATTTGTCGATCAGTCTTTTGGTATCGGTAAATGGAACACCCGTCACGCCTCCTCCAAACCTGCCGGGATTGATGCCTAAAATTAGATGGCGTGGATGCATATCATCGTAATATTTTTTGTAAAAAACACCAGACAAAGGAAGAATCGCCTTGTCGTCTTTATACGGATTCATGATATGAACGCCAGCCGGTAAATCCCCTTTAAAATCAACCTTCTTATTAAATGCCATTACCTTATCTGCAAATGTTTTCATGCTGAAATATTATTGATGCTAAAGCTAATTTAAAAATACAAGGATATTAATAACCCAAATCAATTTCTCCTTCTGTTCAAAATAGTAATACACAAGTGCTTTGTTAATTCCAGTTTCGTAATCGATGTCTTGCATGCAAACAATCAAAAATTGTTTTAGGGTGAGTACCTTTCCATTTTTTTACAATATAAATCTCCCGGTACCTATAATCTTTTTTGTTACTATTTTTAACTAGCCTCCCGGGATTTTTTTCAAAAAAGAAATCGTTTTTTGTATTCGCAATTTAATCTTCCTGTTTGGTGAAATATAAAAAAATATACCCGCATTTCTATAAAAATTGCAACCGCATGATTTTCATTTTCGCCTGTTTTAAAGGATGCTTGTATTTCCTTACTTTTGCAAAATGCCAAATCCAGTAATATGTATAGGTGCAGCCCTGGTAGATGATTTATTTCACGCCACTGATCCGATGCTGATGCACACCACCAATGAAGTAACTGTAACCCGCAGTGCAGGCGGCGTAAGCAGAAATATTGCACACCAGTTATCACTTATCAATATTCCGGTTCAACTTATTTCCGTTTTTGGAAATGATGCCGACGGCGAATAATTAAAAAAAATATGCGCTGATGCAGGTATCCTGCTTGATTCTTCTATCACGGCTGCAGTACCAACCGGAAAATACACAGCCATCATCAACCATGATGGATCTATGTTTACTGCGCTGCTTACCAATGCAGCTTTGTATTTGATAACCCCGGATTATCTGCAAACGCATGAGGCTTTATTAAAAACAGCCAATTATATTTTGGTAGATGCTAATCTAAGCGTCAGCACCATTAATTGGTTAGTACAATTTACTAACCAGCATGCTATCCGGTTAATCATTGAACCGGGTTCTGTGCCACCAGCTAAAAAAATTGCAGTAGCAAATTTTGATGGACTTTACCTGATTACGCCGAATGAAGACGAGCTTCCGGTTTTGTGTAGCGAAGAAGCAACTACTACCGAAGAACAGATAAAGGAATTGTTGGGCAGGGGCGTACAAAACATTTTGTTGCATAAAGGCAAAGCTGGTTCAGCATTGTACAAGAAAAATGAAACCTTACAATTATCAGCCCCGGAAGCAAATGTACTGGATTGCACAGGCGCCGGGGATGGTTCTGTTTCCGGATTTATTTTTTCCAAATACAATGGCAACGATAACCTGAACAGCCTGAGAACGGCGCATACGGTATCTGCAGAAATATTGCAGGTAAATGGCGCCATCGCAACCCATCTTACTCAGGATAAATTATTACAACTCGTATCAAAATATTACAGCGAATAATCAGCCTATCAAAAGAAAAGAAACTACGCCCTTTGTACTAAAATAGACTGCCACATATACAGCACGAGAAAGTGTGCAAACCAATATCACCATCATTTTAAGCAACGCCAGAGCGGATGCAGAAAATAGCAGTTACATTGGTAAAGCGCTGGCATTAAAACAGACTTTTTCGTTGTATTTTTCATTCAATAATACTCAGTAAAAAACACCCATCCATAGATAAAAGAAAGAGGGAAATCTTTGAACAACAAGCTTAATAATGGACGTATTAGCTGCGTTATGAATACATTATTTTTTTTCTTTTTAACATTATGTGTATAAATAATAGAGCGTTGTTTCAAGTGCAATTCGTTAAATTTGAAATGGAAGACAAGGCAAAAAAAATCAAACAATTTTTCAGTTAACATTAAACCAAACGTACTTTGACAGAAACAATTATTAACCTTCAAACCGTTAACCCAATTGAATTCTTTGGCGTTAATAACGGTAAACTTGACATTCTTAAGAAAAAATTTCCCCTTTTAAAAATCCTTAGTCGTGGCACACAAGTAAAACTGAGCGGGGCACCCGAACAGATTGTAGATGCCAAGGAAAAAATTAACCTGATCGTTCAATACATTGAACGGAATGGACACATGAGTGAAAATTATTTTGAACAAATTTTAGGAGGTGATGATCAGCAGGTGGTTGATAATTTTGTGGATCGCAATCCCAACGATGTATTGGTATTTGGCCCCAATGGAAAAACAGTCAGGGCACGCACTGCCAACCAAAAACGAATGGTAACGGCAGTTGACAAAAATGACATTGTCTTCGCTATCGGGCCGGCAGGCACGGGCAAAACCTATACCGCTGTTGCATTGGCAGTAAGGGCACTGAAAGCAAAAACGGTCAAGAAGATCATTTTAACAAGACCTGCGGTAGAGGCCGGTGAAAATCTTGGTTTTTTACCAGGCGATCTGAAAGAAAAAATTGATCCGTATTTACGCCCCTTGTATGATGCATTGGATGATATGATTCCTGCCGACAAACTCGGCTATTACATGACCACCCGAATCATTGAAATTGCACCACTCGCCTACATGCGGGGCCGCACACTGGACAATGCCTTTATCATTTTGGATGAAGCACAAAATACCAATGACGGGCAGTTGAAAATGTTTTTAACCCGTATTGGAGCCAATGCCAAAGCCATCATCACAGGGGATCCTACGCAAATAGATTTACCGAAAAATATGCGTAGTGGTATTGATAAAGCGTTGCGCATCTTAAAAAATGTAGAGGGCATTGCACACATCGAACTGGATGAGGAAGATGTGGTTCGCCATAAACTGGTGAAGGCAATCATAAGAGCATACGACAAGGATAAAGAATTTGACACCACCAATGAACGCAGGTAATTCAAAAAACAATAAAATCAACATCATGAAAAGAATACTCGCCTGCATTTGTCTAATTGCAGTATTGTATAGTTGTAAAAATGCCGGTTCCGGTTCGCCAAAAGGCGCTGTAGCTGCTTTCATTGAAGCATCTAAAAAAGGTGATATGGCTGAGATAAAAAAGCATATCACCAAATCAGATGTTAGCCTGATAGAAATAGGCGAAAATATGATGGCGCAATTTGATCCCAAAGGCTCGCAGGAAATGAAGGATAAAATGGCGAAAGAATTTAAAGACAAAGCAGCCAATGCCCAAATTGAAATAAAGGATGAAAAAATTGATGGCAACAATGCAACTGTAAACGTAGCATTTGTTGTGGATGGTAAAACCGAAAACCGTCCTTTCAGTTTGTTAAAAGAAGAAGGCATTTGGAAGATTTCTTTACTTTCAACAGGTATGAAAAATGCCGGCACTAATGAGCATGATTCGATGGAAGCCATGAAATCTATGAACATGGATAGTTTAAAAGGTGCCATCAGCAAGGGTATGGAAGAGTTTAATAAAATGAATAAAGATTCATTGAAAACTGTAATGCAGGAAGCAATGAAGGAAATCGAAAAATTAAAAGACACATCAAAAAATAATTGATAAAATTCTTCAATTTTTTTAAGCATCCTGCAATACAGGATGCTTTTTTATGTTGTATATAGCAAAGATGTTTAACTTTAACTATGAAACGTACATTACTATTTGGGTTAATTTGCGCAATTACCCTCTCTGCCTGCAATAGCAAAAAAAAAATCCCTAATTCTGACATTGGGGTGGCAGAAGCTTTTATAATAGATTTATTGGAGAATAATTTTAAAGAGGCTGAAACCTTTGTGCTGAAAGAAGAAACGAACCAACAATATTTCGATCTTTTTAAAAAAGAGTTTGAATCAAAAAGTGCTGCAGAATTAGAAAATTATAAAAACGCAGATATCATTATCAATGAAATAAGTCCGGTGAGTGATTCTGTGAGTATCGTAAACTATTCCAATTCGTTTAAGAAGGATAAAAGCAATAAGCTAAAAATGGTAAGGGTCGATGGTCAATGGCTGGTAGATTTGAAATATACTTTTTCGGGCAATCTTTAAATTAAAAAATGTGATTCGAAATTATTTATTGATTGGATTGGGAGGTGCTTTGGGCAGCATGTTACGGTACGGTTGCAGTTTCCTGATTGGTCATAAACTTTTTCCGGCAGCCACCTTATTAATCAATGCCAGCGGTAGTTTCATCATCGGCATGGTAGTGGCTTTCAGTCTAAAAAATGAGGCGTTTAGCCACAACTGGAAATTATTTTTAGCAACAGGTATCTGCGGCGGCTTCACTACTTTTTCAGCCTTTTCGTTAGAGAACTTTGAATTATTGGAAAACGGCAAACCAATGGTAATGCTGCTATACAGTATTGCGAGTTTACTGTTAGGGATAACAGCAGTTTGGATGGGATTCAAATTAGCAAACCTGGTAACGAATGGGTAAATCTTCAATTAAATTAAAACAATAAATATTATACCATTATGTATGTACTTCACCCATGGCATGGCGCCCACTTCGGAGATCATCAGCCGGAAATAGTAAATGCCCTCATTGAAATCCCGCAGGGATCAAAGGCCAAATACGAGGTTGATAAAGAGACCGGACTATTAATATTAGACAGGGTTATACACTCTTCGTTTCACTATCCAATCAACTATGGTTTTATTCCGCAAACACTTGGGCATGATGGCGATGCACTGGACATTTTGGTAATGTGCAGCGAAAGCATACAGCCCTTGTGCATGGTTCAGGCAACCGTAATTGGTAATATGCAAATGATTGACAATGGAGAAAAAGATGATAAAATCATAGCCGTTGCCACAAACGACCCTACTGTAAACCATTTCACCAGTTTGAAGGATTTACCCACGCACTTTATTAATGTTTTGAGAAATTACTTCGAAAATTATAAGGTACTTGAAAATAAAGAAGTAATCATTGATGAGTTTCAGGATAAACAAACAGCCTTTGAAATTATCCAGGATGCCATTAGTTATTACAGAAGAAAGTATCCAAACAGGGAATGATTGTAAAAAAGAAAAATATGGAGACACAAACAATATTGATTGTAATACTGATTGGCATTGCTGCCGGTATGCTCAGCGGATTGGTGGGTATCGGTGGCGGACTGGTCATTGTGCCAGCATTGGTATATTTTTTAGGAATGTCGCAACATGCTGCCCAGGGTACTTCACTCGGACTCATTTTGTTGCCTGTTGGCATTTTAGCTGTGTTGGCTTATCATAAACAAGGGCATGTAGATCCTAAAATAGTTGGGCTGCTGGCCATTGGGTTTGTGGCAGGTAGTTTTTTTGGTAGTAAAATATCGCTCAGTCTGCCGCAGGAAACCGTAAAAAAAATATTTGCGGTCCTGATGATCATCATTGCAGTTAAAATGATTTTTTTTGATAGAAAAGCAGCTCAAAAAACAACAACAACAGCAGCTCAAAAAAATTGATTGTAAACAAAAGGGGATTCCATAGCACATGACTCAGGTTGGATGCTATGGAATCTTTTATTTTAAGCCTCCCGTAATACCAACCGCTGTTCCCATTGTTGACTTTCTTCAACAACAAAAGAAAAACAATTTGAACCATGCTGCTTATGCAGCCTTTGAAATTTTTTAAAATAATTTCATTTACATCTTTTTCACAATCATTTTACCAACTGATTCGCCCTACCCAATTTCAATAAATGAAATTTTCACTTAGTTGATAATCATTCACATTTAACTCATCTTCTTTTCGCTGCCAATCTGACACAATAACAAACTAATTACCTATTTTTGCCAACTAATTTTTTACATGAATACGATTATTACTGAAGATATAAAAACACATGATGAGGCAAGACAAGGTGAGGCATTTGCCCCATTGGTGCTAAAAAACAATGCATTAAAAAAACGCTTTTACATCGAAAGCTACGGCTGTGCAATGAATTTTGCAGATAGCGAAGTGGTAGCTTCTATATTAAACACCAACGGATTTGCTGCCACCAAAAACACCGAAGAAGCGGATCTTATTTTTTTAAATACCTGCTCTATCCGTGAAAAAGCTGAAGCAACCGTTCGCAAAAGACTTACAGAATTTCGCAAACTCAAGAAAAGCAATCCCGGTTTATTGGTAGGCGTTTTGGGCTGCATGGCTGAGCGATTGAAAGAAAAGTTTTTACAGGAAGAAAAACTGGTAGACCTGGTAGTGGGCCCAGATTCGTACCGCACTTTACCCGGCTTGATTGAAGAAGCTGAAACCGGGCAGAAAGCAGTAAATGTATTGTTGAGCCGGGATGAAACCTATGCCGACATAGCGCCCATCCGTTTAAACAGCAATGGAGTGAATGCTTTTGTAAGTATCATGAGAGGCTGTAATAATATGTGTTCTTTTTGCGTGGTGCCATTTACGAGAGGCCGGGAAAGAAGCAGGGATGCCAACAGTATTTTGGAGGAATGCAACGACCTTTTTGAAAACGGTTATCGGGAAGTCACCTTACTGGGCCAAAATGTTGACAGCTATCATTGGATTGACTCCCCTACTCAAGCCACAGGAGGAAATTATAAGGAAGCAGTAACCTTTGCAGAATTACTTGAGAAAGTGGCGCTCATTTCGCCTTTGCTGAGAGTACGGTTTAGCACTTCGCATCCGAAAGATATTACAGATGAAGTATTATTCAACATCGCTAAGTATGAAAACATCTGCAATTATATTCACCTGCCGGTGCAAAGCGGCAGCAGTCGTGTATTGCAGTTGATGAATCGCACCTACACGAGAGAATGGTACATCGCCAAAGTAAACCGCATTCGGGAAATTATTCACAACTGTGGTGTATCCACCGACATGATTACAGGCTTTTGTACAGAAACTGAAGAAGATCACCAGGAATCGTTGAGCTTGATGGAGTATTGTAAATACGATCTGGCCTATATGTATTTTTATAGTGAACGCCCCGGAACCCTTGCTGCACGAAGGTTCAAAGATGATATTCCGGAAGAAATCAAAAAGAGAAGATTGCAGGAAATGGTTGATCTGCACCGCATTCATTCATTGCAAAGCATGCAAAAAGATGTAAGTAAAACTTTTGAAGTGCTTGTAGAAGGTTTCTCCAAAAAAACAACCGATGACCTGCAGGGAAGAAGCGGTCAAAATAAGGTGGTGGTTTTTCCAAAAGGGGATTATAAAAAGGGGGATTACGTAATGGTAAAAATTGACAGTTGCACCGCCGGAACTTTATTGGGAACACCCGTGAAATAGAAAAGTTTCATTCCACAAACAAAGGGAATGCGGAGACAATATATCGTAAGAATATTAACTTTCGGGATAATCTTTTCTTTGAAAAATAAAACTGTTGAATTTAAATTATATCAATAACAATTCCGATTTCCCAACTTGGAAAAAGGACTCAATTAAAACGCTTGAAGTTACCCTAAATGGTGCATCAACAACATCGACATTATGGATTTACAATCAATAAAAAACCGGTTTGGAATCATTGGCAATTCAACCGCACTCAACCATGCGTTGAATGTAGCTACACAAGTTGCCAATACAGATCTTAGTGTATTAATCAACGGAGAAAGTGGTGTGGGCAAGGAAGTTTTTTCCCAAATCATTCATTCCCTCAGTGCCAGGAAACACAACCCGTTTATTGCCGTAAACTGTGGTGCAATTCCGGAAGGAACCATAGACTCTGAATTATTTGGGCACGAAAAAGGATCGTTTACCGGGGCATTGGATAGCCGGAAAGGATATTTTGAAACGGTGAACGGTGGTACTATTTTTTTGGATGAAATTGGTGAATTACCGTTGGGCACCCAGGCACGTTTGCTCCGTGTGCTGGAAGCGGGCGAATATATCCGGGTAGGAAGTAGTAAAGTACAGAAAACGGATGTAAGGGT
>JBBQKO010000138.1:0-10898 GCA_038327005.1 Chitinophagales bacterium
TTTTCTCCTGATGGGAAAAATGCAGCTTATGTAAGCGAGCATAATCTATTTGTAGAAGAGTTGGCAACCGGTAAAGTGCACCAGCTAACGCAAGATGGTACACGCCAGTTGATAAACGGAACGTTTGACTGGGCTTATGAGGAAGAATTTTTTTGCAGGGATGGTTTTAGGTGGAGTCCCGATAGCAAACAAATTGCTTACTGGCAAATTGATGCAAGGAATACAAAGGATTATAGCATGTTGAATACAACCGATTCAATTTATCCAAAAGTAATACCAGTTGAATACCCGGTTGCTGGAGAAGCACCATCGCCCTATAAAATTGGAGTGGTAGATATCGTAACGGCAAACACCAGGTGGATGGTTATTCCAACAGACAATGTGTTACAGTCTTATGTGCCGAGAATGGAATGGGCAGCCAATAGCGACGAACTTATTATTCAGCATTTAAACCGCAAGCAAAATGAAAGCCACCTGATGTTGTGTACGGTGGCCACCGGTAAATCAAATAATATTTATGAAGAAAAGGATTCGGCCTGGATTGACATACAGCCATTGTGGGACGAAGATTATGCAACCGGCGGCTGGGATTGGCTCAATAACGGCAATGAGTTTTTATGGGCCAGCGAGAAAGATGGCTGGCGACATTTGTACCGCATAAGCAGAGATGGTAAAAAGGAGAAATTGGTTACTGTTGGTAATTATGATGTAATGGATATTGTAAGAGTAGATGAGAAAGGAGGCTACGTTTATTTCATGGCTTCACCAACCAATGCTACGCAAAAGTACCTGTATTGCATAGCGCTTGATGGAAAGGGAAAGGCAACATTGCTTTCACCAGCTAACCAGGAAGGTACACATGATTATAAAATTTCCCCCGGAGCCAAATATGCTTTGCACAGTTTCTCTAATTACTACACGCCGGACCTAAGGGAATGGATTACGCTGGCTGACCACAATGGTGTAAATGGAGACAATAAAATAAAAAATGCAGTGGCTTCAGCCGTTAAGTCAAATTCGGATATTGAGTTTATAAAAATTACTACAGCGGAAGGTGTTGAAATGGATGCATGGATGCGGAAGCCTAAAAACTTTGATCCATCTAAAAAATACCCGGTGGTATTTTATGTTTACACAGAGCCATGGGGGCAGAATGTAAAAGACGAATATGGAACGGCTGATAATTTTCTTTACCAGGGCGATATGGCGGAGGACGGGTACATTTATATTTCAATTGATAACCGTGGCACACCGGTGCCTAAAGGAAGATACTGGCGCAAATGTGTTTATCTTAAAATTGGTTTAATAAATATCAGCGACCAGGCGATGGCAGCAAAGGAAATTTTGAAGCGCCCCTATATTGATGCCAGTCGTGTTGCCGTTTGGGGATGGAGTGGAGGTGGATCTGCTACGTTGAACTTAATGTTTCAATATCCCGAAATTTATAAAACCGGTATTGCTGTAGCAGCGGTGGGTAACCAGTTAACTTATGATAATATTTACCAGGAACGCTACATGGGTTTGCCACAGGAGAATAAACAGGACTTTATAAATGGTTCGCCCATTACCTACGCAAAAAATTTAAAAGGAAATTTATTGTACATACATGGTACAGGTGACGACAACGTGCATTACAACAACGCAGAATTGCTTTTAAATGAGTTGATCAAATACAACAAGCAGTTTCAGTTTATGCCTTATCCCAATCGTTCTCACGGCATTTACGAAGGCGAGGGAACAGGGTTGCACTTATCCACCTTGTACACCAATTATTTAAAAGCCAATTGTCCTCCGGGAGCAAGGTAGTTGTGGTTAGCATTCTGTTTTAGTTTAGCGTATAAACGTTTTTAAAGATTTTAAAAAAATAAAAAAACCGAAGGTTGATGCCTTCGGTTTTTTTATTAAATGCAAAGAGGATCTAATGAGTCATCTCTGTAAAATACTGATGAAAATATGGAATGGTTTCAATGCCTTTATAAAAGTTTTCTACATTGAATTTTTCGTTTGGACTGTGCAGGTTATCGCTATCTAAACCAAAGCCCATGAATACAATTTTAACACCCAATTCTTTTTCAAACAATGCACAGATGGGGATGCTGCCACCACCACGAACTGGAATCGGCGTTTTGCCAAAAGTAGCTTCCATTGCTTTTGCAGCAGCCTTATAAGCAATGCTGTCAATCGGAGTCATATAAGGCTCGCCACCATGGTGCTCAAAGGCTGAAACCGTAACACCGGCAGGCGCAATCGTTTTGAAATATTCTAACAGTTTGGCTGTTATTTTTTCTGAGGATTGATTGGGAACTAAACGGGCAGAAATTTTTGCCATTGCCTTGGAAGGCAACACTGTTTTAGCACCTTCGCCCTGGTAGCCACCCCAGATGCCATTCAATTCAATGGTAGGCCGTATGCCAGTTCTTTCGTTTGTGGTGTATCCTTTTTCACCCCACAAAGCTGCAATGCCCAAATCGTCTTTATATTCCTGCTCATCAAATGGGGCAGCAGCCATTAATTTTCTTTCTTCCTCGGTTGACACCACCACATCATCATAAAAACCCGGAATGGTGATATGGTTATTTTCATCGTGGCAGGATGCAATCATTTTTGCAAGGATGGTAATTGGGTTTGCTACCGCTCCACCATACACGCCGCTGTGTAAATCACGGTTAGGACCAGTTACTGTTACCTCAATGTAACTCAGTCCACGTACGCCAATGTCAATGCTGGGCGTATCCAAACTGATCATTGCGGTATCGCTGATTAAGATAACATCTGCCTTTAATAATTCTTTTTGAGCTGCTACAAATTTACCAAGGTTGGGAGATCCTACTTCCTCTTCACCTTCAATACAAAATTTGATATTGTTTTCAAGTGTATTGGTTTGTATCAATGTTTCCAATGCCTTCACATGCATGTAAAATTGTCCTTTATCGTCACAACTGCCACGGGCAAAAATTTTGCCGTCTATAATCACCGGATCAAACGGACCGCTTTTCCAAAGGTCAAGCGGTTCGGCGGGCTGTACATCATAATGGCCATAAACCAATACAGTTGGCTTTGAAGGATCAATTATTTTTTCTGCATACACAATCGGGTGTCCTTCTGTAGGGTAGATGTCAACTTTGTCAACGCCAGCCTCCAGCAATCTTTGCTTTACGCTTTCGGCGCAATGCACCATATCAGCTTTATTTTCAGTTTTTGCGCTAATGCTGGGTATGCGCAATAGCTCTAATAGTTCACTTAAAAAACGGTCTTTGTTTTTTTGTTGGTAATCTTTCCAGACTTGCATATTGATCTTTATTTGTTATGTAAATAGATAAATCAGGTCAACAAAATTAGCTGATTTTAGTTTCAAATATTAGCTGTTATTAATATCTTAAAGTTTATAAAAAAAGGGGAGAAATAAGTGTTAATTTCAGTTGGCTCACTACCTTTGTACCAGATTGTTAGCCAATTTATCAGCCTTTGATTTAGTTGTATTTAACCGGTACTTCTATCTCAAAGGCTGAGTCTATTTAGGTAGGTATTATATAGAAGTGCGAATGACTTTTTTGTACAATAGTAATGAGCCTGCCAGCAAAATGTACAATACCGCGGCTAAAGCAAGCAGCCATTTTACAATTGAAAATAAGAAAGTGAGCAAAGAGACCGTGTCGGAAATATGTCCGTTTAAAGTAAGCAACATTCCGATATTTTCAAACACATCTAATAAACCCGCAACAAGTGCACCTTTTGCTAAAAAGTGACCGGTGCCAGATAACAATCCGGTATACCTTATTGCCAGCATCCTACTGGCCTGGTATAAAAACAGAGAATAGAAAAGTAGAAAAATAAAATCCAGCCATGTGTTGATGATTGCAGCAAATACATTATCGGCTGGTATCAAACCTGACCAGGCGATGATTACAGCAAATGCTTTTTCAGCAGTATAAGCAAATTCGAGATTTAGAATTCCTAAAGGAGTAGCCGATGTCTTTAATGTATCGCTGGTTTGTCCCATTACGATCAGCATCAAAAAACTACCTACACCTAAAAAAAGCAGTAGAGGTAGTTTATTGAAATAATCTTTTTTCAAAATCAAATGGAGTTGAATCTTTCAGATATATAATTCCAGTTAAGAATCTTCCAGAAGTTTTCTACGTAATCTGCCCTGCGGTTCTGGTATTTTAGGTAATAGGCATGCTCCCAAACGTCTAATCCAAACAAAGGGAAACCTTTTGCCTCTGCAATATCCATCAGAGGGTTATCCTGGTTGGCAGTAGAACTGATTAGTATTTTTTTATCGCTTGCAACTAACAGCCATGCCCAGCCGCTTCCAAATCTTGTTTTGGCGGCTTCTGAAAATTGCTTTTTCATTTCATCCAGAGAACCAAAATCTTTCAGAATAGCAGTCAATAATTTTCCGGTAGGCTGTGCATTTGCGTTAGGTTGTAGGCATTTCCAGAAAAGTTCGTGGTTATAATGACCGCCCCCGTTGTTGCGCATCTTTACAGAATATTTTGAAATGTTGTACAGTACATCTTCAAGCGGTTTGGTAATATCCACCTTTTCAGCTATTGCCGCTTCCTTCACATTTTTACTATATGCCGCTGCATGTTTATTAAAATGGATATCCATGGTAAGCGTATCAATCCATGGCTCTAAGGCATTGTAACCATACGGTAGTGGTACTTGATCAAATCCCGTTTTGATTTTGTTGGAACCGCCAACAGTAGTGGATTTAGCGGTGCCGCAGGATTCAATGAACGCACCCAGCGAAGGCAACACAATTAAAGTGGCAACGCTTGCTTTGGCAGAATTTCCAATAAATGCTCTTCTGTTATTACTTTTCATACACTTTATTTATCTGTTAAATTTAGTTCATTTATTTTGTACGGTTCAATATATTAACCAACGGTTTAAAAACCTCCCGGGTATTTTTAATAAGACGGAAGTAGAATTCTTTATTGAATAATTGTGAATCATGCATGGCCTTGTAGGTAAGAATAGCGCCTAATGGAGCCAGTACTAAAATGGCCAGCCACATACCTACAAATGGAGAAGCGATATCATCCTTTACAAATTTTTCGCCAAACATGTTGAGCAAATGAAAGATCAAAAAGAAAACAATGGCAACTACGAGAGGCATACCCAGACCGCCTTTCCGGATAATGGATCCAAGCGGAGCACCAATGAAAAATAAAATAAGGCATGCCAGCGATAATGAAAATTTCCGGTGCCACTCTATATTGTTATTACGCAAATCTTTTTGCTTATTATCCCACTCCACACCCGTAAACTGGTAGGTGTTTTTCATCGTGTTGGCGATATTGATTGAATTCTCATACACAGAGTACCTGGCGGAATCTGGAATCAGATCCTGAAAGCTTTTTATTTTTTGTTTTACTGGTGTGGCTTTTTTCCATATACTGTCGGGTAAATTCAGGTAGTGTAATTGGCTCTTTAATTCCGTATTTAGCCGCTTGGCAAAACTGTCCCTTACTTTGGATATTGAATCGATGGATTGATTTAGTTGCCGGATGCTTAGCATCTTGTAATCATTTCTAAAAATGGTGTCTGATGTATTCGTCATCTGCAATGAACTGAGGTCGAATAGCTTTTTATATTCTTTAAAACCAAGCTGTATAAATTCTGTGGTGGTATCCATCGGATTGCCACGTTCCTGGTACCTGTACCCATTGTATAAAGTAAATTCCATGAATTTTTTATCGGTAGAAATTCCCATAATGCCTTTTTCTGCAACAATGCTATTGTCCTGTAGCATGCTTTGTTGCTCATAAATCAGCACATTGTGAATTGTTTTTCCATCGCTGTCTTTTTTACTTATTTTGATGGCGTAACCTGGTATATAAGTGTAGAATCTTCCCGGCTTAAAATCAAGCGCAGGTTTTTTATAAGTGATATCGTAATAGAGTGTTTTGAATTGAAGTGTTGCATAGGGAATCACATAATTGGCAAACAGGAAAGTGATGCCACAAAGAAGGATGGATGCAAACACCAGTGGGCGCATAAATCTTAACAAAGAGATGCCTGCTGATTTGATGGCTACCAATTCGAAACTTTCGCCCAGGTTACCAAATGTCATGATGGAAGAGATCAGGATCGCAATGGGCATCGCAAGTGTAAGCAAAGAAGCACTGGCATACCATAAAAATTTGCCGATGGTCAACAGGTCAAGATCCTTTCCCACCAAATCATCGATGTACTTCCAAAGGCTTTGCATCATCAACACAAAAAAAGCAATAAAGAACGTTGCAATAAACGGCCCTATAAAAGAACGAATGATTAGCTTGTCTAATTTTTTTATCATATACCCCATTGCCGTTGGCTGACAGTGTTTTAAAATGTTTTGCCGGTAATAAAATTCTGTGTTGCAAAATTATTTATGGCTTAAATTTATAGCCATGTGAAATTTATACGATGCACAATGTCTTGCAATATTTGTAATGCGTATAATTTGTAACTTGTAAAACGTATGACCAAAAAAACAAAAATAACCCTTTCTGCCAAGGAACTGGAATTGGTTTGCAATAAAGAATGGATTTTAACGAAACAAATCATTATTGAAAAAGTGTACCAGCTTTTTGGCGAGCTTGCGAATACAATGCAGCGATATTTAATGCATAAAACAGGCGCATTGCCTGCCCAGGTGATGGTTATTGGTCCAAAAATATCAAAGGGCGAAAATTACAAGGGACTGCCTTATGTGATGCTGGATTATCCCCGGTATTTTACAAAGGATGCTACATTGGCAATTCGAACATTTTTTTGGTGGGGGAATTTCTTTAGCATTAATCTACAATTGTCGGGAGACTATATGCAGGCAGCAACCAGTTCATTGCAACGCAACTTTAGTTTTCTACAGCAAAATAATTATTCGATCTGCATCAACCCAGAACCATGGCATCATCATTTTGGGGAAGATAATTATGTACCAATAAAAAATGTAACTGCTACAGCATTTTTAAACTTGTTATCCGATAAGCCTTTTGTAAAAATTGCAAAACAGATAAGCCTGCAGCAATGGGATGCTGCAGGACAAATTTTAGAATGTCATTTTAAAGAAAT
This sequence comes from Chitinophagales bacterium, assembly GCA_038327005.1. Classification (GTDB taxonomy): domain Bacteria; phylum Bacteroidota; class Bacteroidia; order Chitinophagales; family Chitinophagaceae; genus Ferruginibacter. Next base: position 7,069 of record JBBQKO010000138.1, read on the forward strand.
GGTAATGCTGTTGGAGATTAGTTGCCCAAACGATGAAAGAGGTCTTTCACCTGGTATTCCCATAATTGGCTCTGGTCTTTAATATCTTTCTTTTCAGCAAAATCCTTGATAATCAAAATTGTTTGATTGGTAACCTCAGATTTTTCAATACTAAATTCAAAATACTCTTCCTTTGGTGCAGTTAGCCAATGGTAACGAATGTATTTTTCTTCCTCGCCTTCCATTAATTCAGCTTGCTCATCAGAGCCATTCCAGGAAAAACTAAATATACCATCCCTTTCATCCACTTTATCAGCAAACCATTCCTGCAGTCCGGCAGGAGTGCTCAAAAATTCATACAATATCCCTGGTGAACATCTCACCGGGTATTCCAACGTAAACAGTACTTTCTTGCTCATCTAAATAATTTAAATTCATATAGAATAGTGCAATAATAACAAAATAATCTTGGTGGCAAAATATTTTTTTTAGACATCTGTGTTTAACTTATTTAGTTACGTCGTTAAACAGGTAGTTTTTAGGCTTTATAAATGCCGCAAAAACAGAAAAATATTTTTGGAAAGCTATGTTAATTCTATTAAATTACGTATTAATAAAATATGAATTTATTAAAATGTTTGCTATGAATTTTCTTCACCTTCACCTTAAAATATCCGACTCATGAGTATGCGTCAACTAAAGATCTCCAAATCTATCACCAACCGTGAAAGCCAGAGTTTGGAAAAGTACCTTCAGGAAATTGGAAAAGTGGAATTAATATCTCCTGAAGAGGAAGTAAAACTGGCAGTACAAATTAAACAAGGTAACCAGGTTGCCCTTGATAAATTAACCAAAGCAAACCTTCGTTTTGTAGTTTCAGTGGCCAAGCAGTACCAGAACCAGGGGCTTACTTTGGCCGATTTAATCAACGAAGGTAATTTGGGCCTCATAAAAGCTGCAGGCCGGTTTGATGAAACCCGTGGATTTAAATTTATTTCATATGCTGTATGGTGGATAAGGCAAAGCATTCTGCAGGCCCTGGCAGAGCAATCCAGAATTGTACGTTTACCGTTAAATAAGGTAGGACTAACCAATCGAATCAGCAAGGCATATTCGCAATTGGAGCAGGAATATGAACGTGAGCCTACCTCTGAAGAGATTGCATTATTGCTTGATTTGGGTGCAGATGAAGTAGACGCTGCCATCACTTCTGCCGGGCGACATATCAGTATGGATCAGCCTTTTGGCGATAGTGAAGAAGGCTCTTCATTGATGGATGTATTGGAAAATCCCAATACCGAAAGTACAGATATGCACTGTTCCTTTAGGGTTTCATTGTCCGCCGAAATAGATCGTTCACTGAATACATTAACGGAAAGGCAAAAAGAAGTGATACGTTTTTTCTTTGGCATCGGGGTAGATCATGCGCTGAGCCTTGAAGACATCGGTGAAAGATATAGTCTTACACGGGAAAGGGTGCGGCAGATTAAAGACAAGGCGATCACGAAGCTGCGAACTGCATCGCGGTGCAATCAGTTAAGAACCTATCTGGGTGCATAAATAACAGGATGCGTAACTTTTTTACATTTTGATTTTGAATGATATAATCAAATGACACATTCTATGATATTGCCGGTTTATTATATCACTCATTAAATGGTTTTAAACAAATCATATTAATTTCCTCCTTTCAATTTTCTTATATCATTGCCGACAATTGTTTCTGAGAATTGAAATCCACCTGCGCTGCGATCCTTCTTTCATTATTTCATACATTTGCAAAAATTATAAAAGTGAACTTTTGGTTCACTTGTTTTTTTTACAACCATTTAATAACACGCAACTATGTTCAATTCGTTAAGCGAAAAGCTGGAAAGTGCCTTTAAAAATATTAAAGGCGAAGGAAGAATATCGGAACTCAACATTGCCAATACGGTGAAAGATATTCGCAGGGCATTGGTTGATGCGGATGTTAACTACAAAATTGCAAAAGAATTTACGGGTACCATTAAAGAAAAAGCACTGGGTGAAAAAGTACTGACAGCCGTTAGTCCCGGGCAATTGATGGTTAAGATTGTGAAAGACCAGTTAACCGAACTAATGGGCGGCACCGAAAGCGAATTTAATATTACTGGAAACCCGGCTATTATCCTGATTGCAGGTTTGCAGGGAAGTGGTAAAACAACTTTTAGTGGTAAGCTGGCCAACTATCTAAAAACTAAAAAAGGGAAATCACCTTTGCTGGTTGCAGCGGATATTTACAGACCTGCTGCCATTGATCAGTTAGAAGTATTGGGTGGACAAATTGGGGTAGATGTATTTAGTGAAAGAGAAAATACGGATGTCCTTAGTATTGTACAAAATGCCATTAAAGAGGCAAAATCCAACAATAAAAATGTAATCATCATTGATACGGCAGGTCGATTGGCGGTAGATGAAGTGATGATGACGGAAGTGGCAAATATTAAAGCTGCGGTTAATCCACAGGAAATTTTATTTGTAGTAGATAGTATGACGGGGCAGGATGCAGTGAATACTGCAGCGGCTTTTAACGAACGCCTTGATTTTAGTGGGGTGGTTTTAACCAAGCTGGATGGAGATACAAGAGGTGGTGCGGCTTTGTCAATTAAGTACACGGTAAACAAGCCCATTAAGTTTGCAAGCAGTGGCGAAAAGATGGATACGCTGGATGTGTTTTATCCGGAGCGGATGGCACAGCGTATTTTAGGAATGGGAGACATTGTGAGCCTGGTTGAAAAAGCACAGGAACAATTTGATGCAGTCGAAGCAGCCAAGCTGGAAAAGAAAATCCGTAAAAATCAATTTGATTTTGAAGATTTTAAAACCCAGTTGCAGCAAATAAAAAAGATGGGTAACCTGAAAGATTTGATGGGCATGATACCTGGTGTAGGAAAACAAATAAAAGATGTGGATATCAACGATGATGCGTTTAAAGGCATTGAAGCAATGATCAATTCAATGACGGTAGTTGAGCGCCGAAATCCTGACATCATTAATCCAAGTCGTAAATTACGCATCGCAAAGGGCAGTGGAAAAGACATTTCAGAACTCAACCAGTTTTTAAAGCAGTTTGAGCAAATGAAGGGGATGATGAAAACAATGAATAAAATGCCAATGGGTAAATTGCCGGGAATGAGTAAACGATAATTGAATATAATAACTATTATTAGAGGCTGTCTCAAAACTATGAGCAGCCTCTTTTTCGTTTAATAGGGTCAAAGAAAAATCAGATTAAAATACGTGGAATTATTTTTCGACCAGTTTAAAGTTTATTATAAAAAAAATTAAATGCTAAGCCGTGCAAAAAAGACTATTGAGCAATCCTCCTATAAAATCTCTGCCTTTTCAATAATCCAATCTGTTTATTGCTCGCCATTTAACGGAATCTGTCTGCCGCCTGCTACGCCAAAAACTCCCCGGCATTCTAAAAACCAACCATTTATCCGCCACTTATTACAACGTGACTTTATTCCTGAATTTTATTCCTGATTAGTATTATCTTTTCACTTATTAATTACCTATTCACATACCAATATAATCGCCAGCTAAAATGTTCTTTTCTTTGGCTGCTATTGCTATCTGCATATGCAAATGCAGTTTTTTCTCAAACAAGCGATTATCTTTTTAATCATATTACCACTACCAATGGACTGGTAAGTAACCAGGTAGCAGTTACCATGGAAGACAGCAAGGGATATATCTGGATTGGTACCCAAACAGGATTGCAGCGTTATGATGGAAAACGTTTTACTACCTACCTGGCAGATGTACGTGACACAGCGGCTTTACAAAGCGATTGGATCACTACTATATTTGAGGATAGTAAACAG
>JBBQKO010000139.1:0-10878 GCA_038327005.1 Chitinophagales bacterium
CTGTTCATTATAAAGATGCTAGCACGCCTGTTTCGTCTACAGGTGGTTATTTGGCAAAGCCCTCGAATATATATGTAGAGGAGCAAAAGCCGACAACAAAATCCAACACTGTGGAAGAACTAACCTCTGCGCAAACTAAAATGCAGGAAGACGAGCCGGCATTCGAAATGCGCATGGTGGTTAAAGATTCCCATCAAGCGGCGGAGGAGAAGCCTATTGTACAACAAACTCAGCCAATCATGATGTCCAGGGTTGAGGAGCAGGCGATGCCTGACGAAACCGAGGAATTACGGCGCCGGGCTATGGATCGAATTGCAAAACTGCGTAATTTGTCATTCAATATTAACGCAGCCGATCCGAATAATGAGTTTGAAACGGTGCCTGCTTACCTTCGCCGCAATATGGAATTACACAATTCCATTGCAGATGTAGAAAGTTTCTACAGCAACTACACCGTAAAGTCGGGTGAAAATAATAAGGCTGAAATAGGTACCATCAATACCTTTTTGGATGGTAAAAAGCCAGATTGATGCGTAAGCGTTTTTTGTGTTAAAGTGGGCTGAAAGTCAGCACTTTTTTTATGTATAGTTTGTTTGTGGCCCCTCGCTGAAAAGTGGGGGGCTTGTGTTTACAGGTGGTTTTAATGATGATGGGTACCTGTTACAAGGTTAAACGGGATTTTATTTTTGGCAATTGCGCTGTAGCAATTAATGAAGATACATTGTATAAAATGGAGACACAGATCTTATGATACCGCTACGCAGCCAACGTATTCCGTCGCAATGAGCCTATCTCATTTCGAATCATTGTTTAGCTGTAATAGAAATTATTTAAACCCCTTATTTTTTAAAATCAGCCCGCTTAAAAGTTCCGGGAGCTAGATGGTCACCTTCCCTAAAGTTGTAGTTAACAAATTTCATTTTTGGCAATTCGGTTAAAATAAAAGTGCTGGAAAACAAATAACTGTTAGCACCGCTACTACCCATTTGTTGGGTCAGCACTTCACTCTTTGGTATTGCTACAAATATAGTATCGTGTGAAATTTTCTTAAATTCCATTTTAATGCCATCCCAGGAAGCATTGATTTCCGTAATCAATTTTTCAGCCGACAATGTATCCGCACTTACCTTTCGTTGCTGCTTCAATGAATAATCGCCCTTGGTAGAATCGTAAACCGGCACCCATATCAGGTTCTTAAATGTGATGGGCTCTTCAATGGTATAAGCTCCGCTATCCATTGCAATAAACGTGGTGTCCGTTGTTTCTACTACACGATCAGGTGTATTGTCATTACAGGAAAGCATGAATATAAGCCCGGAAAAAATAAATAGTTTGCGCATAATTATAAATTTATAAAATGAATTCGCAGGTTTTTGAGAAGGATCAGGTGAAGAGTTTAAAATAGCTTTCGCCCGGCAATTGAACCGGCTTCAAAGTTACCAAAAATACCTGCTTAAATTTTATCCAATGAGTCAACTGTTATTTCAAATCAACTTTACGCTTGCCAATTTTTCTGATTTTCTTTAATCAGATGCATTCTCGGCATTGTATCCACTCCTTTTCTTTGCGAAACCTAATTCTATAAGAATTTGAATACATTTATTTCAACCCAATGTTTTTTAAAACAGGATCATCCCAATTGCAGTACCTTCTTTTTATTCTGAATATCCTGGTTTCAAAAGCCATCCTAGTTATTTCAACTCGTGTGATGTTAAGCATTGATGTGCGGATAAAAGGTTGCCAATCTTAGCACTAAGAGAGTTACGAAAATCGTGAGCAAGGTTGACAACCTTATTTGCAACAAGTTAGAATAAGGTTAACATAACACTAGTTTTTAATGTTACAACAGGCATTTTTGTAAAGGGCATTGTAGAAATTTTATCTCATAGCCTGCACAGCTCCGATATTTAAGGGCATTTACCGTTTTATATATCAATTCCATTTACATTTGTGTTTTCAATGACGCCTGCCCGCAGAAGTTTATGTTCAAATAGTTTTCTTACTAAAATAAAAACGTAGTGTTAAATAAGGTTAATAAGGTATCAGCCGCAGGTTTACTAGTAGCATTGGGTATCATATACGGAGACATTGGAACATCACCACTATACGTTTTCAATTCCATTATTAAGGATCGGGTGATTAATCAATCGTTGATTTTAGGAACGCTGTCATTGATTATCTGGACGATCACACTTTTAACCACGATCAAATACGTAATTCTGGTACTACGGGCCGACAACAGGGGTGAAGGTGGTATTTTTGCGTTATTTGCGTTGGTAAGGCGGCGAAGAAAGTGGCTGGTAATACCTGCCATGATCGGCGGCGCCGCATTGTTATCTGATGGAATCATAACGCCTCCCATTTCTATTACCTCGGCCATTGAAGGTTTAAAAGAACTTCCAAAATTTCGTGATCTGAGCCAGGATTCTATTGTTTATATCGTATTGGGAATTATTAGCGCATTTTTCTTTACACAGCAGTTTGGCACTGCCAGTATTGGTAGAATGTTTGGTCCTATTATGTCGGTTTGGTTTGTTATGCTGGCAGTATTGGGTATCATTCATATTTCAGATGATCTTACTATTTTTCAGGCGCTCAATCCTTATTATGCTATTAATTTCCTGGTTACTTATCCAGAAGGTTTCTGGATGTTGGGTGCTGTGTTCTTATGTACCACCGGTGCCGAGGCATTGTACAGCGACCTTGGTCATTGTGGCCGTGGCAATATTCGTATCTCCTGGATTTTTGTAAAATCCTGTCTGTTGATCAATTATTTTGGACAAGGGGCCAGTTTGTTAAAACATCACAACCTGAAATTATTAGATCCAGCAACCATCCAGGCAGAAGGGATCAATGCTTTTTACGACCTGATGCCCCATTGGTTTATTGTGCCAGGTGTAATCATCGCCACAACAGCCGCTATCATTGCAAGCCAGGCAATGGTGACAGGGTCGTTTACTTTGATCAATGAAGCCATACGCCTGAATCTTTGGCCTAAATTTAAAATCAATTATCCATCCGAAGCTCGTGGACAAATATTCATTCCAGGAATCAACCTGTTACTTTACGTGGGCTGCGTTGGAGTGGTATTGTTTTTCAGGGAATCATCCAGAATGGAGGCGGCTTATGGCTTAGCCATCATTACTACTATGATCATGACTACGATTTTGTTTTCCAATTATATGGTATTGCACAGGGTGCCGCCAGGCTTAATCTATGTATTTCTTATTTCTTATTTCATCATTGAATCAAGTTTTTTGATTGCCTTGATGGATAAATTTATTCATGGTGGTTACATCACAGTAATGATTGGGTTCGTGATGTTCTCCGTGATGTACATCTGGCATCGGGCCAGACGGATCAAAAACCGGTATGTTGAATTTGTGCGGATGGAAGAATATATTCCCAAGCTGGAAGAATTAAGCAACGATTCTACCGTTCCAAAATATGCAACGCACCTTGTGTATTTAACCAGTGCCAACAATCCAAAAGAAATTGAACATAAAATCATTTATTCCATCCTGAGTGGAAAGCCAAAGCGTGCGGATATTTATTGGTTTGTACACGTGGATACCATGGATGATCCCTACACTTGCGAATATTCCGTTGAACATATCATTCCCAATGATATCATCCGTGTTGAATTCCGTCTTGGATTCAGGATGGCACCAAGGCTTAATCTGATGTTTAAAAAGGTAGTGGAAGAACTGGTGGCAAACAGAGAGGTGAACGTTACCAGCCGATACGAAAGTCAGCAGCGAAACAATGTAGTGGGCGATTTTCAATTTGTAGTGATGGAAAAATTCCTGTCGCAGGATAATGATTTGCCTATTTTCGAACGCATCATCATGAAACTGTATTTCTATGTGAAAGAAATTTCACTCAGTGAAGAAAAAGGTTTTGGTCTTGAACAAAGTAAAGTAACGGTTGAAAAATTCCCATTGATTGTGGCACCCGTTAGTAAAATGAGGTTAACCCGAATTTATACAGATGAGGAAGAAGGGTAGAAGCGTTGTTTTAAGGGCATCTCTAAAAACTTACCTTTTCCTCTCTTTTGGAGTGTACTATAAGTGCGCTGGTGTTTCGCTGAATAGAACTGGAAAATGCAATGTTAATTGTAAATTATTGTAAAAGAAAAATGAGTCCTCTAATCGAATAAGAAAATAGCTTTGAGGTATCAGTGTCAAGCTCCCCTCTGCCCTTGGAGAGGGGCTGGGGGTGAGGTGAGTTTTTAGAGATGAACTTAGATTAAAAGTGTTTTTCGTCAACGATTAATTAAGTTTGATTAAACGGACAAATTTTTAAATATTATTTGTGAAGCCAATCAGATTACCTTGGATAAAGCACCATGAAAGTCATCACTTCAATTGAATTATTTAATCTTATTAGTACCAATGCGGATATACAACTGGTTGATGTAAGAGAGCAGGATGAACATGATGCTTTCAATATTGGTGGCGAGTTAATTCCACTTGGTAACATTACACAACAGATCGATCAAATCGACAGGGGAAAACCAGTTATATTTTATTGCCGGAAAGGTGTTCGCAGTCATATTGCGATCCAACGCTTACAACAAAAATACCCTTTTGAAAACCTCGTAAATTTGGCAGGAGGTATGGATGATTGGAAGAAAAACTTTCCTCATTAACTGTTCTTAGTTTAGTACCGTAATTTTCATAAGTCAGTTAATAAAGTAAATAATAGCAAACGGTAAGCAGAAAAATAATTAGTTATGTCACCGACACTTATCTATATCATCATTGGTTATGTGTTGTTGCTGGTAGTAGCTTACCTGGTGCAGGAACGCCTGATTTTTAAGCCGGAGAAGCTAAAGCAAAATTTTGTTTACAAGTACGATGCTCCCTTCCGTGAGTTGTTTTTTGATGTAGAGCCAGGTGTTAGAATCAATGGCCTGCATTTTCACGTTGCAAATCCACATGGTCTTGTTTTATATTTTCATGGTAATAGCCGGAGCATAAAAGGCTGGGCCAAATATGCCACCGATTTTTTTCGATATAACTATGATGTAGTGTTGGTAGATTACCGCGGCTTTGGAAAAAGTACGGGCAAGCGCAGTGAAAAAGACATGTTGACCGATATGCAGTTTGTCTACAATACCCTTACTGAAACCTATGCAGAAAACCACATGATAGTTTATGGAAGAAGCCTTGGCAGTGGCTTTGCCGCCCACCTGGCAAGTGAGAATAAACCACGTTATCTGATACTGGATGCGCCCTATTACAGTTTTAAAAAAGTGGTCGAACGATTCCTACCCATGTTGCCGATGAAGTTGGTGTTGCGTTTTCACATGCGCACGGATAAATGGTTGCCCAAAGTAAATTGTCACACGTATATTTTGCATGGCACCAAAGACTGGCTGATTCCCATCCGCAACAGCGAAAAATTACAAGCCCTCAATCCCCGGAAAATCACCCTGATTGAAATTGAAGGCGGCGGGCACAATAACCTGCCTTCTTTTCCGGAGTATCATAATTTTATCAGGGATATTTTAAAATACTGAATTGATAATGATTGAATTGATGACTGACAGTGATTCAACACTGCCAGTGAATTTCTAATTCATAATTCATAATTCATAATTCATAATTCATAATTGATCATTGATAATTCATAATTGAATCATACAGTTTAATCCTAATAGCTGTTATCGCTAACTTTACAACCATGAATAAAAAATTACTTCGCTGGATTAAAGTCATTGTGTTGATTTATTGCGTAATCGGCATTGCATTGTTTTACCTGCAGGATTATTTTTTGTTTCATCCCACACCGCTTGAAAGGAATTATCAATATCAATTTGCCACACCTTTCGCCGAAGTGGATATTCCATTTAACCAGACAGATACGCTGAATATGCTGCAGTTTTTTCCCAAAGATGCTGTTCGAAAGGGCGTTGTAATTTATTTTCATGGTAACAAAGGCAATATAAACCGGTATGCAAAATTTGCCGACAATTTTACGAAGCACGGGTATGAAGTTTGGATGGAAGATTATCCTGGATTTGGTAAAACGGTTGCGGATCGAAACGAAAAGGTTTTATACCAGCATGCCGGACAGGTGTATAAAATGGCCGCATCAAAATACAAAAAAGACAGCATCATCATATATGGTAAATCATTCGGAACAGGCATTGCGGCTTATGTTGCATCAGCATATAATTGCAAAGAGCTGATTCTAGAAACACCATATTTCAGCATTCCAAATCTGTTTAGTTGTTATGCTTTTATTTACCCAACAAGTAGGATGTCCAATTACAAAATTCCCACGAATGAATTCCTGCAGGAAGTGAATGTACCCATTACTATTTTTCATGGTACAGATGATGGTGTGATACCCTATCGTTGCGCAGCAAAATTAAAATCAGTTTTAAAACCAACAGACCAGTTTGTAATCATTGAAGGAGGATCGCATCACAATTTAAATGACTTTCCAATCTTTCATCAAAAGTTGGATTCGCTATTAAAGAATTAGTGTCAGTCTCCACCGCCACATCCGCCGCATCCGCCGCCACCATCACCACCGCTATCTCCGCCACCACTGTCACCACTGCTCCATCCGCCTGAGCTTCCGGCAAGACCGCCATCATCAGTTAAGCGTCTATTGGGCGCTTCCGACTCAAATACACTGGTAAGTACATTGTATTCAGCAAAACCGGAAATGGCCAAGGTGCCCAATATAGTAAAATTGTTTAGTACATCATTGCTATAGCCGTTGTTGGTTTGATTCATCCAGATACTTTCAGATTTTTTAAACACCAGGTAAGTATAAGAATATTGTGCGGCTATCATCAATGCAATCAATGAAAAGAAGCCAATTTCCGCTACCAGGTATCCAACCGGTTTTTCGTTGGCCATTCCCTGGAATAGCCTTGCAAAACCAATGGCAATGACAATACCCGGAATCGCAAACTTTTGATAATCTACCAACTTGGATAAGCTTGTAAACTCGGAAAATTCAGAGTGATTTATTTTTTCATTGTCCATTAATTCAAACCCCTCGGGATAGGTGAAGGTGTTGCGGGAAACTAACATTTCAGTGACTGCCGGCAATAATGGATTTGGCTCTTTCTGCAAATCAAAATATGGGATGGAGCTTAATTTGTAATGATTGCCAGACACGTCGATGATATCTCTTTTAAGCAAGTCAACCAAGGCAGTTTGATAAGCCCGGTGAGGTCCGTATAAATAACGTGCTATTTGATAAGCGTTGAATTTTTTAGGGAAATGATCCTCCAGATATTGGTGTAGCTTTTTTGCTTTATGTTGCTGTAAAACAAGTGCAACAACAGTGCCCGCAATCATCAGTATAAAATAATATCCCAAAAAGTCGGGTCCTGAGGATTTAAAGAGATTGGTTACAAAGACAAACAAGACAGTAAGGGCTGCAAAGACTAAAATAATTCTATTGAAAAAATCTTTATCATAAATTTCAAAATTAACCTGCGTTTGCTCATCAGCTTTTTCCGGCCAGATGGCTTCAGGTGGCGTGGTTTCAAAAACCTCCTTGTATTTTGATAAAGTTTGCTGGTACCATTCGGCATGTTTTTTTTGTTCTCCGTTGCCGCCCTTACCTGGATGGTGATGGATGTTTTTTTGCAAGGTCTTTTCACAAAAGTTGATCCAGTAATTGGCAGTGTATGTTAAGTGCAGATGCCACACTTTATCAACCGTTTCAGAAGGAGTGGCGCCATTGGGCAAAATGCAACAGAGGAAAATAAATTTCCTGTATTCCTCAATGGCATCGTTTGTATAACTGCTGCTCCAGTTATTTTCTTGTTGTAATTTTTTTGAAAAGGGAAAATTGGATGCCGGATCATCAAAGGCGAAGGTTCGGATATTTTCCCACAGGGTTGTCTGTAAGGGGTTATTCATTTTTCACAAAACTGGTTTAAAAAATTATCAATTTCCTAAAAGACAACATTAATTAATTGTTTTATTTTTCTGAAAGCTGCACCGTTTTTCGACCTGTTTTTAATTGATAGGTACCGCCTACTTTCAACGCATAATTTTCCTTTTCATGACTTACCGGAAAGTTAAAACAGATCGGGTAATCATAGTCTTTTACAATGTCGTTGATTACTTCTTCATTCGTTTTTCCAAAAGGTCGTTCGGTATCTTTTACATCTGTAAAACCACCAATGATTAATCCTGCAAGTCCATCCAGTTTGCCACTTCTTTTCAACTGGTAAAGCATGCGGTCGGTGCTGTAAATCAATTCCCCAATATCTTCTATAAACAAAATCTTGTTGCTTGTTTTAAGATCGGAAGGCGTGCCAATCAGGTGTGCTAACAATGATAGATTTCCACCGATCAATTCACCCGTTGCAGTTCCTTGTTTGTTAAATGGATGCGCCGCACATTTATAGTTTGCTTTTTTTCCAAGAATGGCTTTGCGCAGTGAGGTGATATATTCGTTCTTAAAGCCATCGTTATTGAAGGCAGCAGCCATGGGTGCATGCAGGGTTGCAATTTTATGTTTTGAATAAATATGTGCGTGCAAAACGGTGATATCACTAAAGCCGATGATCCATTTTGGTTTCTTCTTAAAGCGGGTAAAATCCAGTTGATCAATGATGCGGCCAACACCATATCCGCCACGCCCGCAAAGAATGGCGTTGATGCTGTCATCATCCAGCATGGCCTGCAATTCATTCAGCCGTTCTTCATCCGTTCCGGAAAAATAGGTGGTAGAATTGCTGCCCAATGTTTTGCCAACCATTACCTCAAAGCCCCATGCTTGCAGGGTTTCAATACAGGTTTGCGCTTTTTCTTTGGCCATATAGCCGGCAGGGCAGGTGATGCCAATAGTATCGCCTTTTTTTAAGTAGGGAGGAGTTTTTATCATAAGCCTTTAATAATATCTTTTAGTTCTTTGGTTGAAATAATATTTTTAAATCTGATTCTTTTTAACCCACGGCTTCACTTCAAATCGCCTGTCCAGATCAGCGCTTCAAATGCAAGGGAAAATGCAACAAATGATTCGTCGTTGATATCTACGTTTTTGGTATGCTGTTCTGCAAGACTGAAATATTCTGTTAATATATCTGCTACGGAAATTACTATTCCATTATCACAACATTGGTTAAGGAGTTTATTGAAAACGTCAATATTTCGCCCGGTGCTTTCACTTTCTTCATCAAGACAAGCACTGAGCAGGATATTGGTATCAGTAATAACAGTCATTATAAGTCTCTTTCCTTTTTAATTCTATCCCCTACATTTTTGTTGATTTCTCTTGAAAGTTTATTGATTACACTTTGCGGCACTTTTTTCTTTGGCGCACCACTGGCTTACATTATTTCAATATATTTTTTGATGCTGTCAAGTCCTTTTTTGCCAACACTATTTGAAAATGAAATTGTGATTTTTTCTTTTCCTGATTTTTCTATGATCATAAAATGATATTTTAAATTCAACGCTAATTAAAATAAAGCGATCTTAAATGAAGTGCTTTTCCATTGGGATTTTTTTTAGCAGGGCATTATTTCTATCCTAAGCTTTTTAATATGTACTCATGTCTAACGGTTGTAATTATTGTACTTCCAGTTTGTGTTGTTTCTTGATTTTTTTCTATGCTGCAGCGGTAACCTCGTCTGCAAGTTCAGTTATTTTCTTTTTATGGACTTTCTTAGGTGCATCTTTATTAATTTCTAAAAACCTGGCATAGTTTTCAAGATTCTTTATTCCTGCCGCCCCAATCTTTTTAGAAATCCGGATGGATACAAAGTATTTGTTAATTGCTTCTGTTGCCTTGGTGTTGTGTTTTACCAAATATACAAAATACTTAGATTGATTTTAGGGTAGTGCCACCGGCATTTATTTCGAGCTTATGCCTTACACCACACTTTAGCGCAAAATTATTTTTCTGATGACCAACTGGAAAATCGAAGCAAACCGGGTATTGATAATCGGAAACTTTTTCCAGCACAATCTCTTCCAGTTTTTTTCCAAACTCCTCTCCGGCATCATCTTTTTTTATCTTAAACCCGCCTACAACCAACCCTGCCAGTGAAGACAGCTTTCCACTTCTTTTCAGGTTCCAAAACATGCGGTCGATGCTGTATAAATATTCGCCGGTATCTTCTACAAATAATATTTTATTTTTTGTAACAAGGTCGCTACTGCTTCCTGCCATTGATTCCAGCGTTTTTAAGTTGCCCCCCACTAATGCGCCGGTGGCTTTTCCGGTTTTGTTTTTCGAATTTGATGGGGCGGTATAAATCATCTGTTCGCCTGATAGACATTGCCGGATACTTTCAATGGTTTCTTTCTGAATCTGTTCAGCAAGGTTCCAGTCGGAAGGAAAACTATTGCACATTTTTGAGTGGATAGTTGCAATACCATAGTTATGATTGATATGGCTATGAAGTACGGTGATATCACTAAAACCAATGATCCATTTTGGGTGAAGAGCAAATTTTTTGAAATCAATTTGATCAATGATTCTAACCGCTCCGTAGCCGCCTCTTGCGCATAAAATTGCTTTGATGTTTTTATCATCCAGCATCAGTTGAAAATCATTCAATCTTTCTTCATCTGTTCCTCCATATGTAAAATCACGTTTAGATACTGTATTGCCAATGCTAATTTTAAAACCCCATTCTGTTAATTTAGCCACAGCCGGTTGGATATCTTCCAATGTAATAAAGCCGGCAGGGCAAGTGATGCCAATGGTATCTTCTTTTTTTAAATAGCGGGGAATTATTGGAGCGGCATCCGGCTCTTCCAAAAAAGGCAGTTTGCCAATATTGTTGAAACTAAATGCTGCCGGAAAAATACCCGAAAGAAAGTTTTTGCGATTCATACGTCAATTAAATAATTCGTGAAATTCGTTCCAATAATTCGTGAAATTCGT
>JBBQKO010000140.1:0-10826 GCA_038327005.1 Chitinophagales bacterium
CCAATGCCGGTTGTTTAAAACCCTGAATGCCCCGATACCAGTTGCTACAGTAAACATACCGGCACTTAACCAGGGATATTTTGCACCAAATTCTTTCTGAAAAAATGTGGCGGCTAGAAATGCCTGTGCGGTATGTCCCGATGGAAATGAATTGTAAGCGGAACTATCGGGACGCAAAATATGGCTGTACTTTTTAACTGGCAACACAATACCAGTCATGATTAATTCAGCAGTACCAAAAAATGCCGTTTGCTGTTGCCAGGTGTGTTTTCCTTTAAGTCCGAATGCATCCAGCGCATACACCAATGCAATGGGAGCATATTGCAGGTAATTGTCAGCATGGTTTGAGAATGAGGAAAAGTATTCGTTTCGTTCCTCCTTTACTTCATCCCGATTGATGATTCCATTATTGACGGTGCCATAAACACCCAGCCCTATGAATGTAACAGGTATCGCATAATGCTTATAAATATGCGCTTTATTTTTTTTTATCAACCCGGTTGAATCTGCATTGGATTGACCAACGCCGACGTTGGGAATAAGCAGCAATAAATAGATAAATGCTGTAAACGTAGATGTAATCCCTTTTTTCATATTGATTCGTTGACCGCTCTTGAATTAAACGCAGAAGAGCTGCTTAATATTCTAAACTGATTAATTGAATGCCGCTGCCTGAACCGATTAAACTGACACAAAAGAAAACCTGTACCAATAGTTGTTAATTCAGTATCTCTGCAAACAGCTATTGGTAAGGTATTTTTTAAAATCCATCAGGTGTTGCCACCGGCTATTCTGCCTTATTCTTCATCGTCATCAATAATGAATAGGCGCCTTTGGTTACAAAATCTGCACTAGCTAAATCGCTGTTGGCAGGAAAAATAATTTCGGTAAAGCCGTGCTCACTTTCACCTACGGTTACTTCCAACATTTCAAACTGGTTGCCGGATTTTACTCTATAAATAAACTGTTTGCCTTCAAAACGAACAATGGCTTCGGATGGCAACGTATGCGCCATTTTATTTTTTACTTCAATCTCTGCATTCATATATGTACCCGGCACCAACGTTTTATCGTACACTTCAAAGTGGCAATGCACTTCCGTATTGCCTTCCATCGACAGATCTTTTCCTACCAGAATAATTTCGCATGCATATTTTTTTTCTGGTTGATTATTGGTATAGGTCAATAGTTTTTGACCTATGAATAACTTGTTTAGGTTCTTTTCAAACACTTTCAGATTCAGGTGAATGTCTACCGGGTTAATCAGTTCAAACAACACATCGGTTGGCGAAACGTACTTACCAATGTTTACATTTACTTTGGTAACATAGCCATTGATGGGTGAAAAAATATTGATGCTTCCTGAGATACTGGTCGCATTTATTTTATTGATATTGATACCAACCAATTGCAACTTTGCAGCAAGCGAAGTAATTAAAACCTGCTGTGTTCGAAAATCAGATTCAGCCTGTTGATATACCTTATCACTACTGGCCTGGCTTTGGTTCAACTCTTTCTGACGTTTGTATTCATTTTCGAGATAACCAATTTTCGCCTTTGCCGTTAAATAATCCTGCTGCAACTGGATGTACTGCTGATCCTGCATTATAGCAATGATCTCGCCCTTGTTTACATGCATACCGGGCAACAGTTGGGTTGTTTTTAAATAGCCGCCCAGTGGCACACTGATAGACACCAGATTTTGTGGAGGCACGTCAATTTTACCATTCACTTTTAAAATAGAAGATATTTCCCGCTCCTCCACTTTACCGGATTCGATGCCCGCATTTTTTAATTGCACAGGCGAAAGGGATATGCTCGTTTCATCGGCTACCTGCGCCGTTGCTTCTGTTACATCTTTTTTTTGCCCACAGGCCGTAAGCAGAAGGATGAAGGTTGTTATAAATATGCTATGCTTCATGTTTGAAATATTATTGATTGGTAAAATAATTGAGTTCAATGATGGATTGATTTAGATTTTTAACGGCTTCTACATAATCATTTTTTACAGTAGTAGCCTGGTTAATCACCTGTACCCATTCCAAATAATTGATATTGCCGTTTGCCAGTTGTTGGTTAGCAGTTGTTGTAATGAGTGCTGCATTATTCAACGCAGTTGTTTCAAAATACTGAACCGTTTCCAGATGCTTACGGTATTGCGCAACCGCTACTTCATACTCCGTTTTTAGCGACTGGAGTCCAACTGCATAATTACTCTCTGCGAGCTGTTGTGCAAATTGGGCGCTGTTAATTTTTACCTTTTGCGCTTTTGAAAATATTGGGATACCAACGCCTACCTGTATCGAACTAAAGCGACTACCCGAACTGTAAATTTTATTATCGGCACCCGTACCCCTTATACTGGTATTGTTGTACCCCAGAGTCCAATCGGGCAACAGCTTTGACTTTTCCAGTTGGATGGTGGCCGCTGCAATATTTTGTTGTTGCTGTATCAATTGCAATACTGCATTTTTTTTAAGTGAAACGGTGTCGCCATAACCAGATAATTCATTTTGATACATTTTATTTTCTGGGATAAAATAAGTGGTGGTGTTTAGCAATAACTGAAACTGTAGTTGCAATATTTCCATATCTTGTTTCAATTGGTTCAACTGGATGTTGATTTGTCCCAACTGTGTTTCTGCACTTGCTTTCTCTAAAATATTGCTTTCACCTTTTACCAGTCTTAATGCAGCCTTTTTATAAAATGCTGCGTACAGACTATCTACGTTTTGAAGCAACCCTTTTTTTTGCTCCACATATAAAATCATATAAAACAACTGTGCCACCTGTCTTTTTAACAGGGCTTCCCTTACCGAAACATTTAGTAAGCTGCTCTTCCATTCCTGCTGTAGCAGGTCTTTTTGGCTGGCATATACTTTAGGCATAGAAAACGTTTGAGCAATGCCAATCTTTGTATCGGTGTAAATGCTGTTGAATTGCCCTGCATCTGCCAACACCATCGTTTTAGGTATTGCACCAGCAGTGTTAATGAGCAATTGTTGGTACTGTGCTTTTAACTGCTCATTTTTAACCAGCAAATTATTCTTTAAAGCGGTATCAATGGCAGCTTTAAGTGTGATAGGCGTTTGAGCAACAAGCAACTTACAATTGGCAAATGACAATATGCAAAACAGTATTACAAAACGGGCTATCGTGGGTATTTGTGATTTCATGTTCAATATTTTTCCGGGTTCTTTAAAATATGATTTAATAATCTTCCGACTTCTTCGTTTTTTTCAATAAAAGCTTTGTACTCCATCTCAGGTATGTAGTTGCAGGAGAAAGCAAAATCCAACCAAACACCTGTTTCGGAACGCTCTGCATCGCAGTCAGCATTTTTTAAAACAAAATGCGCCGGGTACTGTCGCTTCCGGTAAGCTTCTGCAAGATTGGAACGTAACCTCCTTGATGATCTTCTTATTTGGTCAGTTAATGAATATTTTTCTTCTTTTGGAAACGGCTTACTTTTCTCAAAGATCTCCATCGCCAGAGAAAAAGCCTTTTTATATAAAGTTGTTTCCTTGAAATTATATGCCGCCATTTTCTTATTTTTTAAATTTTTTAAAAATTTTAAATCGCTATTGCCTAATGCCTATTGCTTCTTGCCTTTTTCTTCACAATTCCTGTTTCAAAAGTCATGTATAAAACAGGTAGCACAAACAAGGTTAGGAAGGTAGCAATCAGTAACCCTCCAATTACAACCGTTGCCAATGGCCGCTGCACTTCTGCACCTGCACCATCACTGATCGCCATCGGCAAGAAGCCCAGTGATGCCACATAAGCCGTCATCAAAACGGGCCGCAGCCTTACTTTTGTACCCATTAGTACAATTCGTTTTACATCCGTCAACCCTTCTTTTTTTAGGCGGTTAAATTCTGCAATCAATACAATACCATTCAAAACGGCCACCCCAAATAAGGCGATAAAACCAACGCCGGCACTAATGCTAAAAGGCATTCCCCGAAGGGCTAAAAACAAGATACCGCCAATGGCTGATAATGGAATAGCGGAGTAAATTAATAACCCTTGCTTTACAGATGTGAAAGCAAAATAGAGCAGTAAAAAAATCAACAACAAAGACACCGGAACGGCAACCATTAGCCGCTTTTTGGCCGCATTCAGATTTTCAAAAGCACCGCCATACGTTACATAATACCCGGCAGGAAACTTTAGCTGCTTGTCTATTTTCTGTTGTAGTTCTGTTACAATCGTTTGCACATCTCTACCACGAACATTAAAGCCAACAACGATTCTGCGCTTGGCATCTTCCCGCTGTATCTGGTTAGGTCCTTCTTTTATCTGAACATCTGCCAACTGACTCAATGGAATTTGTGTGCCCTGTGGTGTTGGTATTAAAAGGTTCTGAACATCTTTCAGATCCCTTTTCAAATCGCCTTTCAATCGTACGACTACATCAAAACGCTTTTCACCTTCAAACAACAATCCAGTACTTTGTCCGGCAAATGCTGTGTTCACTACTTTGTTGATGTCAACAATATTTAGCCGGTATTGTGCAATGGCATTTCTGTTATATTGAATAATAATTTGAGGCATGCCTGATACCGGTTCTACGTATAAATTTTTTGCACCTTCTACTGTGTTTACGATGGCTCCCAGTTTTGCTGCGTAGGCTGCCAATGTATCCAGATCTTCTCCAAAAATTTTACACACCACATCCTGTCTTGCACCGGTCATCAATTCATTGAACCGCATCTGCACCGGAAACTGAAACCCGGCAGTAACGCCCGGTACCGCCTCTAATGCCTTACCCATCTTCTCCGATAATTCATTGAAAGTTTTGGCCGATGTCCATTCCGGTTTTGGTTTTAAAATTACCATCATATCGCTCGCTTCCATTGGCATCGGATCAGTAGGTACTTCACCACTACCAATTTTGGTAACTACTTTTTCTACCTCCGGAAACTGCGTTTTTAAAATATGCGCCGCCTTTTGTGTATTAATAATCGTTGTATTTAAAGTGCTACCCGTTAGCACCCTGGTATCCACTGCAAAGTCACCTTCTTCCAGAGCAGGTATAAACTCACCACCCAGCGACATCAATACCATTACTGAAACAATGAACAACCCAACAACCGATATCATAACAGTTTTAGGAAAACCTACCACATAATTTAAAACGGTTTGGTAAAGTTTTTCGACCCGTATCATTAACCTGTCCGACCAATTAGCAGTATGCTTTACTTTCTTGCTAAGGAACAAAGCACTCATCATAGGTATGTAAGTAAGCGACAAAATAAATGCACCCAACAAAGCAAAGGCAACGGTTTGTGCCATTGGCTTAAACATCTTACCTTCGATGCCTTGCAACGTAAAGATGGGTAAGTAAACCACCAGGATGATGATTTGTCCAAACACTGCACTGTTCATCATTTTACTAGCTGAATAATTAACTTCCTCATCCATTTGCGGCTGTGTTAATTTGGTAATGCCGGTAAATTTTTTGCTATGGGTAAGCTGGTGCATTACGGCTTCCACAATGATTACAGCTCCATCTACAATCAACCCAAAATCCAATGCACCAAGGCTCATCAGGTTGCCACTCACACCAAACAGGTTCATCATGATAATGGCAAACAACATGGCCAGTGGAATAACAGAAGCTACCAATAAACCAGCTCTTAAATTACCCAGAAAAAAAACAAGTACAAACACTACAATCAACGCACCTTCCATCAGGTTTTTCTCAACGGTTCCGATCGCATTGTCTACCATTTTTGTGCGATCCAAAAATGGTTCAATTACTACACCCTCGGGTAACGATTTTTGTATTTGTGCAATGCGTTCTTTTACATTTTTAATCACTTCTTTGCTGTTGGCTCCTTTCAGCATCATTACAACGGCACCTGCCACTTCACCTTTATCGTTGTAACACATAGCGCCATATCGGGTAGCACTTCCGATTTTTACATCCGCAACATCTCTTATAAAAAGCGGTGTGCCGGTGCTGGTGCTTTTTATGGCAATATTTTTAATATCGTCCATGCTACCTATCAACCCTTCACTTCTGATAAACAACACGGTGGGCCCTTTTTCAATGTAGGCTCCGCCGGTATTTTGGTTATTATTTTCCAAAGCAGTGAACACATCGGTGATGGTGAGATTGTAGGATTGCAATTTATTAGGATCCACTTCGATGGAATATTGTTTTAGTTTTCCCCCAAAACTGCTCACCTCTGCTACGCCTTTTACGCCGAGTAACTGGCGGCGAACAATCCAATCCTGGATGGTGCGTAAATCCGTCTCATTGAATTTACCTTCAAAACCATCTTTTGGCCTTACCACATATTGGTAAATTTCACCCAGACCTGTGCTTACCGGGCCCAATTCGGGCACCCCAATGCCCAGGGGAATTTGCGATTGTACTTTTTGCAGCCGTTCGGCCACCTGTTGCCTTGCCCAGTACACATCGGTGGCATCATCAAAAACGATGGTCACCAACGACAATCCAAACCTTGAAAAACTCCTGATCTCTTTCAATCCTGAAATATTGTTATTGGCCTGTTCAATCGGAAAAGTAACGAGGCGTTCAATATCAGTTGCACCAAAAGAAGGTGCAATGGTGATTACCTGTACCTGGTTATTGGTAATATCCGGAACGGCATCAATGGGCAGTTTGGTAAATTCATAACTGCCATAACCGATGAGCGCAATTATAAATAGCCCTACGATGAGTTTGTTTTTTATGGCAAACCCAATTATTGCATTCAGCATAATTTATTTTTTAGTAATAATATTAGAAACGGCTCCTGGCAGAAATCAAAAGCACAATAGCACAAAAGAAAAACCTTTATGCTTCATTAAAGATAAAAAATACTAAGCGTATTTGGGAGGCTGCCAGATGCTGGCGAGATAGGTTGATTGTATATGCTGATCGAGTACAAAATAGCTTTTCGGCAGAATGATTTCAACAGGTTTTGCAATGGTAATCGGAACCATTATTGAAACAAATGCAATGGCTATAGAAGAAATACAGTCGTGGGAAGTTTTAAAAGGCAATTGCATATCACGGTCATAATCCTTGTCTTTGGGACTGCCATGCAGGTAATGAATGGATAGAAAACGAAGGAATGAAATGTTTTTGTCTTCCTGCTTGTGTTCGCTGAAATGCTGAAAAACAACGGGCAATTTTGCCAACTGTTTTGCTGCTATTGTAGACAACAGGTAAATGGAAAGAAATAATATTGCGGACGCTTTTTTCAACAGGCAAATTTATAATAATATTTTATATAACTCATATTAAGAAAACACTCAAGTGTTAACTAGTGCTATGTAAAAAATAAAATAACGCATCGATTTGTGAATAATCAATATCAATGGTGAAATATTGACCATTCACTATTCACAATTCACACTGAACGTAACACTAGCAATATAAAAAGATGGTGCTAGGTGTTAAACTCAATCCTGCTCCACTTTTCAGTTAAGTGCGTATCATAAATACCATGACTATTTAAAGCCATTGCCGGATGCGGAAGAAGCTCTTTACCACTACTCGTTAATTTTTGAAACCTGCCTAAAAACAGGTTCCATACATCACCGCAGGCGGGTGGCACAGAACGTTGATCATCCAAAATCTGCAGGCTGATCCATGGTATGGCAATCTCCAAACTCCAGCCTTTGTCAATATCCGTGTTGTCATTCAGCGTGCCATCTACCTTTACCGCGGTTTGCAAACCAGGCATATCAAAATTGGTAAATGCCCAGCGGATTCCTCTTGGATGGGTACCCTTCCAAAAGCTGGTACCGGTGCGGTCATAATCGCCTCCAAAGGTGTACGCTAGTGGATGATGCACATCAAATTGGGACTTGTTAAACCTGCTTTCTTTTTGGTAAGCGTCCTTCCAGATAAAGAACACTACATAAATGGTATTGGCTGCATTTACTTCCAATTCGTAATAGCAATCCCTGCCTTCGATAAAAATCTCCAGATCGTTTTCTAAAAAAATGATGCTGTCTCTTTCGGTCAATTTTGCTTCTACAAAAGGTTCTTCTGCTTTAAAGCCGATGTATAAATAGTTATCGCTCCAAAGCACTGCTGCCTGGGTATTGTACATACCTGCATCACCAGTTACCATATCTACAAAGCGCTTACTCCAGATGGCATTTGACCATGGTTCTTTATTAAGATTGCCATCAATCTGGAAAGATGAATTTATTTTTTGGGCAGTATGATCGATATTACTCATGAACGAATTTTGTATAAATATAAAAAAGAAACTGGTATAAGGAATGATGCAATTTTCTGGGGCAACGCTCGAAAAAATTATAAAAAAATTTCTTTTACCAAGATATAAATGCCCATTACCAATACAAACCAGCCAAACGCCTTTTTCAGTTTTTCGCCATCAATTTTCTTTGCTAAAAAACCACCCACAAATATACCAGCCACGGCAATCAGCGTGATGGATATCAAAAACTTCCAGTCAATTGCCACATGACCAAGATCGCCTGTGAATCCGATGAGCGAGTTGAGCGCAATGATTAACAGCGAAGTACCAACGGCCTCTTTCATGGGCATTTTTAAAATGAGTACCAACGCAGGAATCACCAGAAAACCGCCGCCAGCACCGAGCAAACCTGTTACAAGGCCAATTAAAATCCCAATTAATAATAGCTTTACAATATCGTTGGTTTTGGAAGCACCTGCGGTTAAGGGTTGAATGGTATCGTCATCATTGCGTATCATTGCAATGGAGGCCAGCAACATTAACACCGCAAACAACACCATCGTAGCCATGGATTGAGTGAAAGTAAAACCAGGAGATTGATAAAGCACCGGGGGGATTTTGGGCATCAAAATTTTGCGGGTAATAAATACAGTAGTGATGGAAGAAACGCCAAAAAGTAAGGCGGTACGGATATTTACAAACCCTTTGTTGTAATTATTAATAGCCCCCACCAATGATGTGGAACCTACAATAAATAGCGAATAGGATGTGGCTAATACCGGATTGACCCCCATCAAATAAACGAGGATTGGTACTGTTAAAATTGATCCGCCGCCACCAATCAGCCCGAGCGAAACACCCACCAATGAAGCCAGCAAATAGCCCGCTATTTCCATAACAATTTGATTGATTCAGATGCAAAGTTGCAATAAGGCTTCCCTGATAAAGGTCACAAAAGTTACATTGGTGAAATTACTTACAATGAATTGGAAGTTTAAAAATTATTTAAATGAAAAAGTCTCCTCTTGAAAGAAGACTTTTTTTTATTATTTGATTGGTTTGCCTGATTCATTACCACCGGGTTAAACGGCATGATCATCAAGATTCCTCAATGAAGCGACATCGATCATCAGAGTGTTATCTTGCTCCCGGATTTTGATCAGGTTTGATATGCGTTTCTAAAGGACCTCGCTTATCTCTTGTCTGGTCTCTTTTGCCGGCGTAAGAAACAACTACAGAAATGATTGAACCCAAAAAAACCTTCCCTATGATGGCAGTACCTAATATCATCAATAATAATTTCCGTGGCTGCACAGATCCCCCTTCAAGCACATGGCTTCCTGAACTGGCTGCCAACAAATCTGGAAATGTAATAAAAACCGCAATTGCAATAAAGATGCAAGAAATGATTACACCTGAAAAAGTTGCAAGCTCTCCCGCAATCAACATGGACCCTGCACTTTTTCCGGTGTACCTGGTGTATAGTAACCGGTAGATGTAATAAAATATTACGGCCATAAAATAAACAACCGATGTATAAATAATAAAGATTTTCGTAGGAGTGATTGGACAAGAAGATTACTACTGGTATCATGTACACAATGGCGGCTATGGTACCAAACAAAAGATATTCTTTGATGTGTTGACGATCATACCAAGGATTTTTCATGCTTTTTTTTACTTACAACTGTAAATAATTATGCCACCTTCCTTTGGTTGGCAGAATGATGACTCTGGCAAGCGATCAAAAAATTTTAAAAGGGAATATTTAGTTACTTATGAGCAATACATCGCTTTTCCAACCAATGAAAATTAAATAACTCATTTAAAACAGGAAGCGGCTGATTAGTACTTCTTTATTGATTGATCGCCGTTTTCAATCATCTGCTCTTGGGAATCTATTCGTTCTACAAAGGCTGTTGAACGGTTAAACCTGATGCTGGATTTATAACCAACAACCACGTCTACAATAACTACTACCACAATCTATCTTTAATTGGCCAAAAAACATTTCAAACTTTTTTGTTGAAATTTCTCTACCCTTATCCTGTACCCTTTGAAAGCATTGTGCAGTAAAAAAGTCTGCTGTGCTTGATAGCAGTGGGTTAGTTTTTTTAGAAACTTGAATGATTGAAGACGGATCTTAATTTTGGGGCTACCTGTGGTATCGACGGGTTGTAAGATTTCAGTTTAAACCGGTTTTACCTGGGGTACCGAGCGGTTGTACGATTTTAGTTTAAACTGGTCTGGTCTGACCTGTGATACCGAGCGGTTGTACGATTTCAGTTTAAACTGGTCTGAACTGCGGTGCCGACCAGTTGTGCGATTTCAGCAAACTTATGCCCCGTCTGACCTGCGGTCCCGATCGGTGTAGGATTTTAGTCAACTTATTTGTTACGGACCTGGAAGCCGGCATTCAGCCTTGTGATCAAAAGTTTCTATAATACTATTTTACCATCCCTGAATGGATAAAACTGCTTTAGCTGCCAGGGCCCTTTTAAATAATACCAGGCCGAAACACCGGTTGCCACTGTAGAGAAAGGCTTAAAATGCTGCAACAAGTACTCCGTTGTTTGCATGGCCTTAAAGGCTGTTACTTTATTTTGCACAGTGATATGTGGATGCCATGTTCGC
>JBBQKO010000141.1:0-10785 GCA_038327005.1 Chitinophagales bacterium
AACCAGCGATAAAATTGTTGCGATGATGTAGCTATTTGATTTCATAATTTGAGGTTTTAGATTGTTACGTTTGAAACATAGGTTGCATCCTTTGTGCCAAACAGTAAAATCCTTTACCAGAAAGGATTACAGCAGTTTTAACTAAAGCAATATTTCCACCTGCCGGAAAGAATTTACACATTCTGTACAGCCTGTTTTATAGGTTAAAAATAGTACTACAGCAGCATAGATAATTTACTACATAAGCATAGGGAAATGTCTATAAATGAGATGAATGATGAACTACAAAAATACACTCATGGTAATAAAAACGGAGGTAACAACTATCAAAATGGCCGTTAAAGTTAAATTTGCGCCGGGCTCAGCCCTGTGCCCATAGGTTACTAATCTCCGTATAAAAAAGCCAGTTAAAGTAATAATGGTCTGGAAGCATTTTTGTTTATGTGCCAGATACTCCATTTCATGATTGTAGCAGTAACAAGGTTTATTGATTGGCTTTAGCAACAGCGGAGTGAGCGCTCAAAAAATACCAATCCGTTTAGAGTGGGTTCTTTTTTTTTCTGATTAATGCAAGTATGACTTTGCAGACCGGACGAAGTTTTTTGTTTTTATCAGCCAGCATTTATTACTTGTAGAGTATAATGTGAAGTCCTATAACGGCGCCTGGCTGTTTATCTCAAGTGACCAATGGAATATTCATAGCCATGGAAGTTGCAGCAATAATACAATCTGGCAGTTTAAGATTCGATGATTTACGAATTTGGATTGTATGCTGTTTTATATCTTCTGAAATATGTTCAATTTTAAGTTCACTCAGGAAAGATAGTATTGCCTTGTTTTCTTTCAGGGTTAACTTTTTTAGGATAGCAGTTCCAGTTCGGAAATTATTGAGAGAACGAGTTTCTTTTCGTTTAAGAACGAAGCCAATGTTTCATCGCCGCCTAAAACATACAACACAGCGTTTGTATTGAATAATAAACTATTGCCATTCATTGTTCAACTTCTTTTGAATGGTCAATGCATCTTCTTTCAATTTGATTAAGGCACAATACTTCATTACTTCCACACCAGTTTTATGCTTAATTTTTTTTTAGTAATTCAATTTCTTTTTTTAAGGCGCCTTTTTTCAAAACTAAAACCAACCATTATTATTTCCCGTAAAAACAATGCTATTTTCTGTGAAACTCTTTGTGAAAAATACGATGTAAATGAATTGAAGGTACATTCTGGTGGGTGGTTTAAAGCCATCCCATAGGCCAGGCTGTTCCAAAGCCAGGATCGTCTTTTGACTTCGCAGTAGCTTCATCCATTTCAGCAACAAACGGTTACTCAATTACCGGCCGGAATAGCGATATGGTTTTTAACCGTTATTAGTCTTGCGGTTATTTCCCTGTTATGATCAGGTTTTGATTTGCAGCTATTTCCAAAGATGTTCCGTTTTGTAACCGTACACGTCTTACCGAACGTGTTGAATTTATCAAAGGATACCTCGGCTGGCCAACATTGATATATACATCGGTATTGCCATCTGGAATCGCATTGCAACTCCAGTTGCCGGCTGTTTCCCATGTACTGCTTACAGCACCCGTCCAGTTGCTTGCAAACTTTAAAGTGAATGTTTGACTGAACAAATTTCCATTTACCAAACACCTGTATTTGTAGCCATATAAGGTTGTCGCTGGTGCTGTAAGGTTGAGCGTGTTGGTGGTAACGGTGCTATAAGGTACAGTATTACTCAGATTGGTGAAAGTACCGCTGCCATTGTCTACCTGCCATTGATAAGCAGCTCCGGTAACATCACTTAAAAAACTGGTATTCGATCCCGGACATATTCCGCTGCTGCTGGCAAAATAGGCAAGGTTGCCTGCATAGCGGTAAGGCAAACTTGCAAACAGCATGTACAATTTATTGTTCCATACAATGGGGTCTCCTGCATAACCATCGTTGGGAACACCTGCATTAAGAATACCTGCCGGGCTGGAAATTAATTGAATGCTGGCGCCATCGAAGGAAGCCAACTGTAGAATACTTTGCGGGTTCATGTACTGAAAATAAATTTTACTGTCATACACAATTGGCTTGTCCCAAAAGCCTGTGCCTGCATCGGGATTGGGATAAAGCACAATACTGCCGGAGGCCGTTTGATACTCCGCCATCCTGCCCTTATTATCGGCAGGAAGATAAAGGAAGTGCAATTTGTTGTTGTTCAAAATGGGGGTATTCCAGTATCCATTGGGACTTGCATCGGGGTTGGGCACAAGGCTGATGGAAGAGCCGCCAAATTTTGCAAGGCGATACACATTGCTGATGTCTCTATACTGAAAGAAAAGGGTGTCATTGAAAACGGCAGGCAATCCCCAAACGCCGCCCGTGTTAGTGGATGAATTCTGTGGATTGGCTATCAGTATTGGATTATTCACACCGTCATACTCCAGGTATTGGTACTGACTGGCTACGCTGAGATAAGAAAAATACAATTTGTTTTTGTACAAAACGGGAAAAATCGGCTGCACACCACGGTTAGGTGTGTTGTCTGGGTTAGGCAATATTGTCCATTGTGTGCCATCATAGGTAGCTAGTTTTCTGGGGCCTGCTGCCGTCACATACCTTGTAACAATTTTGTTATTAAAAACAATACTAAAATTATTGAAGTATCCATTGGCGCTGGCATCAGGATTTGCAATTGGTGTGATGCCACTGCCGTTAAATCTAGCCAACTGTGTTACCACCGATGCATTCTGGTAAGCCAGGTATAAATTATTATTCAAAATTCTAAAGGAACCGATAACACCTGAAGCGGATGCGTCCGGATTTGGATACAGGGTAACGGACGTGCCATCAAATGAGGCCAACCTTTGCACACGATTAATATCAAGGTAGATAAAGAAAAGTTTGTTGCTGAAAACAATTTTGCCGGTTTTAAAATAGACGCCCTGCCCGGCATCAGGATTGGGAATCACTTGCATGCTTGTGCCGTTGTACACTGCCAGGTTTTGTATTAACGGAAAGGAGGGGCTTGAATAACCTGAGGCATTGTATTCTGCTACCAAAGTGTTATTGAAAATAATCGGTGAGCCCGAATAACCGGAATATGCACCGCTGCCATTCCATGCAAAAATACCCGGCTGGGGAGTAGGGTTTGGCACTACCGTAATGTTTTGAGCATGTATTGGCATCACTGCATTAAAAATGTAGCAAATGATTAGCAGGTATGGAGGAAAATACTTTTTCATCTTTAATAGATGCCTGGTTTTATTTTGATTGGTGAAGCGATTACCCGTAAAAATAAGCCAGTGTTGCTGGCAGGCAAATACTCAATTTGGAGTATGCGTACATGAAAAATCGATGGCTTATATCAAAAGTGTGGGAGGAAAAACTGTCGGCGACCCCTGATGGGTAATTGTGAAATGCAGCGCCTTCGATCCAAGCATTTATTCAGGTAGGTTCACCAGTTGGTTATCGTTTTCAATAGCAGCGTTCATTTATATACAGCCGAAGTGTTGGTGGAGGTGAATGGTATATTGTTTCTTAGCCAAAGCCCCTGTGTGCATAGAATGAAAAGGATTGCAGGTTTCAGGAAATAGTTGACTAGTTGGAATATTAGCAAGTAGGAACAACTATTATACTGGTGTTATGTAAAGCATTAATTGACGGATAAAAGGGTGCCAACCTTAGCACTAATACTATTACAATACTCGTAAGCAAGGTTGGCAACCTTATTTGCAACAAGTCAGAATAAGGTACACATAACACCAGGATATTTATCAGGATTCTGTTGGTGGTTGGTCTGCTACTTTTTTATCAATAGCCCGTAAAATGGACAACTTTTCTCAACATAATATTTCATCCACTCTCCATTTTTAATTCTGCTCAATTCTAATTCTCTAAATACTTTTTTAGCCGTTTGTTGGCGGATTCGTTAAGCAATATTTTCATTGATATTATTGGATGATGTGTCAATTAACTGCTGTGGTATTTAAAGAATTCGTACAACTTGATTCCTGCTTCCACTTTCAATTTCTTCAAGAAATAGCTTGATTGTGCCACCTGTTTCTGAATAGTTGAAAGGACTTTCTGTTGAGACGATCGTTCTAAAAAGGGCGGATCTCCCCCTTATATTTTATGCATCTATATTTGTTACACCTGAGTCCATAAACTATAATACAGGTTCTAAAATTAACACTAATTTGTTACTGCTATAATGCTAAAAAAGGGAGATACCCAGCGAGCGGGGAATGGCGCAAGGGTGCTATTCGGTAAACGTTCTGAATGGAATCGCTGCTGAATCAAAAGAAATCGTCAGTAATTTTTGATACAGCCCTTTTTCAGGGAAGCCACGTTTTTTTGTGCAACACAATCGGGAACGTCATCCAATTGCAAGTTGAGCTGGTACCACATTCGGTTACAATTGATAAAAGTTTAGCAATTGCAAATCTTAACAATCTGTAAAACAATTAACCCCAGGTGAAACCCGGGGTTAATCGTTTTAGAACAATCATTTGCTGCTGACTACCTATGAACGTTTTATAGCGCCTGGATAATTCAGTAATGGTTGTTTGTGAATGTAGTGTTTACCTGAAAGTTGAAAGGACCAACACGGAGGAAAAAACACACTGGTTAAATTATTTTGTATCAACCATGCCGGTTGCTGTTGCATAGCTTTGGTTCATATCAAACACGCCTGTTTTCTTTGCTTTGGCGCCTTCGGTAACAATTGATTCACCGTTTGCAAATACAGCCTTTAAGCGATAGTAAGACTGGCCTCTTCTGTTTTCGTTTTCGGTATCTATAAATGTGTAGGAACAAACGTTTTTAGATTTACCGCAGGCAGAGATGGTTTTGATGGTTTCATAATCCTTATCATTGAAGCTGCGTTGTACTTCAAAATAACTGGTGTTGATTTCTGTTACTGTCTGCCAGATGATGGCCACCTCTTTTTTTACCCAGCCTGTTTTAACAGGGATATCTTTAGTTGATTTTGTAAAAAATACTAAATTATTTGCAGCGCCAATTTCAACTTTATAATGAAAAGTTTTGCCGGGTGCGGCCTGTGCTGTGTAAACAAAAAGGAGGGAAACAAATAATGCGATGATTTTGATGCTTGATTTCATAATTGTAGGTTTAAGTTGTTGGGTTATTTGATTGAAACTATAACTTGCATAGGTTGTGCCAATTGTTGAAAGGTAGCACCAGTAAGGGTTTTACTAAGTTCTGTTTGGCTGTAAATTCCACGTTTTGGAAAGAAATTACATATTCTGTAGCGGGTGATTTTAGGGCCTGGATCGTTGTCTACAGAGGGGTAGAAATAGAGCCACAGCGGAAGTTGGCGGGTGTCTATAGTGGCATCGAAAAGCTTCCTTAAATGCCAAAAAATCCAACAAAATATTAGTACAATCTTGATAAGTTTTCTAATGTCATTTATTTTCCGGATTACAGCGTCATTTATACCAACCCTATTTACGGCCGAAGATTCAAAATAATGCAAAACAACATCTCGTCGTTTTTATCCCTGGTTTTAATTGGTTGGCTTGTACTAAACCTGAATTTTCAATTGGGTGGTTTAAATTGAAGGATACGTTACTCCGATAGCGTATTCATTTTTCTCTTGCAGCTACTTTATTCAACTTTAGCAACCAGCAACAAATCTGCCGTTAAAAATTTACGCAGCGTTGTTAATTTATCGGTATTAATCAGGTCTACATTGCACTTCAACAGTTCACTCCAAACCCGCTTGTTTTCCGGCGAAGCCCACAAGCGAACCTTTCTTCCATTTTTGTGGGCCTCGGCTACGTAAATTTTCAGTTGCTGTACTTCATCGCTGGAGATAGCGCCTTTCCCTTTCCACTTTAATACACTGGAATATTTGCAACTGGCAATTGGATAAATATTAACCGATGAATCTTTACCGGCCTGTTTTAAATCTTCATCCATAAATACCAGGCGGCTCCTTTGTTCACTTATTAATTCGGTTGGCCTATGACCGGTAATTACAACGGTTACATTGCGGGTAGTAAGCTGACCATCCTGATAGCTGGATAAAATAGATTTGTATTTTTCCAGCAACAACGCAAGCGCAGCATAGGTTCTTACGGCACCCGATTTAATATCAATCATCAATGTTAAGCAGCAGGGATTTTTACCAGATTGCTGCGGAGCGTTTTCATAACCTGCAACATATTTCATCAGCGGAATAAGGTATAGTTCCTCCAACGTTTTAATTTTTTTAAAACGAGGCAATATATGCGCCACCACCAATTGATTGTTTCTTAAATAAACATCCGCCTCTACATACCTAAAACCATTGTCCAGTGCATCCAGCAAGGGCCGTTTGTGCCAGTAGTCGTTGTGTGCATAGGCGTTGGGAAGAATGCTGTTTTGAGCATAAATAACAGGAGTAGATACCAGCATCGCCATCAAAAGAAGCAACCGGGTATTCTTGAAGAAATACATAAGATGCATAAAGTTTTAACAAACATATTCTTTTAAGATTCAAATCACTGTAGTTAGGCAGTCGATAACATTAAGATAACCTGGGTGAATATTTTTTTTAATAGCCTTCTGGTTTTTTGAAGTCAATAAGATTAAGATGTTAACTCATTCATTCCATTGGCAACCAAAACGATTATGCCAGTGGAATGTTTTGGTTGTATGGTAGGAATTAAAAAACGGTCCTGTATAAAGAGGACCGTTTTTTACTTTTAAAATCCGAACAATAAAAACACATGGAAAGCTTAAATATACCTTCCTATTGAAACGCCCTTTATTTCGGGGCAACCACTATTTTATTTTAATTACCCGCAGCAATAGCCGGCATTGAGTAATATATTTTCTACTTCTTCACCAACTAGATTGTTAGCCATAATTCTCAAAATATTATCACCATCATGAAGATCAACATTCTATTTAAATGTGTTGGGATGCACATCCAGTGATGGTTCTAGATCATGGATACGCTTGACATCTGAGAGACTTGCTTTAAATACGAGTATTTCCATAATTACGGTTTTTGGGTTGGCAATCTATTTTACTATCTTCCGGCTTTTTCAATTATAAGGCGGTGTTCGCCTGGTTATCGGACGGAACTTTCATACCCCATCTGCCGCCACAGCGATTCTTCCATTCCGATTTAAAACTATCCCGTTCATCAGGCGTCATGGATTCCCATTTCGCTTTCATTTTTTGTTTCCATTCACGGCCACCTCCGGGTCTGCCTCCGCCTCTGAAACCGCCAAACAGTATTTTGCTCAGCAATAATATGCCCAGAGCCTGTATAAAAGTGATGGCATTTAAACCCAGCACCGCAGGTAAAATGGCATTCCATAAACCCATTACTATTGCTCCAAATAACAGTACGGCTGCAATGATCATTAGCCCTATCATCAATCCTTTTTTTATCCAAATTTTTTTCATTGTATATTTTTTTTGTTGCCATCGATGGATTATCGGCGGCTGTTAATAATTTAATAATTCATTTTTCAATACACTAAGCCTGTCCCTTAAATGCAATACCGCATACCGTTTTCGGCTGATGAGTGTGGCCACACTTACACCGGTTGTTTGCTCAATATCTTTAAACGGTATTCCTTCTATTTCGTTTTGTACAAATACGGCGCTTTGTTCTGCGGGCAATTCGTCCAGTGCCTGCTGCAAGGCTTCCCAAAAGAGGTTCCGTAAATAGGTTGTTTCGGGTGTTGTGTCGGAAGGCAGTAGAATTTCCTTCCAGTCCAACATCACATCGTCCGTTTCAACGGCACCCAATACATCATCTGCCAGTGGTAGTTTATGCTTTCGGTAACTGTCGGTGATTTTATTACGGGCTACCCGGTAAAGCCAACTGCTGGCTTGCTCGATCGGTTCGGCACTGCCTGCAAACTGGTAAAAAACATCCTGCAGAATGTCTTCCGCATCCTCCGTACTTGCCACACGCTGCTTAATAAAACCAAACAGCCGTTTGCTCATCAATTTAATGGTGTTCGTAATATTGTTGTTGCGTTCAGCGCTCATTGCAATTGGTATGGTCAGTACATCTTTCATGTATAATGATGCAGACGAATGGCGACTTCCCATATTTTAAAGATCCTGAAATATTTTTTATCAGACTAAAGGTAATTTCAGCTATGGGCAGCTTGCATTGGAAACGATGTTGTATAGTTTTTGTTTTCGATAATGCTATAGCGCACCGGTTTGGCCTTTGCATGCATTCAGGACCGGTTTATTTTTTGAAAACGTTTTTTATCACCACCTTATTTAAATTAGATAGCATTCCCTCGTTTACTTTTATTAGATCTACTTTACCTGTATATTAGCAATATCGTTCACCATTCCTTATCAAATACTTTATGCGTTCAATTGGTACCCTGCTGATTTTCTTCCTAATTTTTTCTTCTACATTGTCTGCACAGGAAAAATATTGGTACAATCCGTCGATTGATGTACAGCACTATACATTTGCCATCGAACTAAATGATGACAATGATGAAATAAAAACAACTGCTGAGATAACGATGCGATTTCAAAAAGATGCTCAAACAATCACGCTTGACCTTATTGGAAAAAATGCTGCCGGAAAAGGTATGGTTGTAACGGCTGTAACGGAAAAATACGCCAGCCGCTCGTTTGAGCAGTTTGCGGATCGGTTAAAAATTAACTTATCACCTGCGGCTAAGGCAGGCGAGATCCGCACCTTTAGTATCACCTACCATGGCACGCCTGCAAATGGGTTGGTGTTTAGTAAAAACAAATTTGCACAGCGTACCATCTTTGCCGATAACTGGCCTAACCGTGCCCGTAACTGGCTGCCTTGTGTAGATCATTTGTCGGACAAGGCCAGTGTAGATTTTAGGGTAACTGCACCGGAGCATTACAAGGTGATTTCAAATGGAATATTGGTAGAAGAAAGTTCATTGGGCGATCATAAAAAATTTACCCATTGGAAGGAAGCCGTTGCGTTGCCTACCAAGGTGATGGTAATTGGGCTGGCCGATTTTGCTGTGAATTATGCAGGTATGGTTGATTGTATTCCTGTATCAAGCTGGGTATTTCCACAGGATAGAAAAAACGGATTTTGCGATTATGAGCAGGCACTTGAAATACTGCCTTTTTTTATTAAAAACATAGGCCCTTATGCGTATCAAAAATTGGCGAATGTAGAAGCCATTACCATATTTGGCGGGATGGAAAATGCCAGTGCTATTTTTTACTATGAACAAAGCATTACCGGCAAGCGCACCGGCTCAGAAGAATTAATAGCGCATGAAATTGCACACCAGTGGTTTGGTAATTCAGCAACGGAGGCCGACTGGCCGCATGTGTGGTTGAGCGAAGGTTTTGCAACCGAAATGACCAACCTCTACCTGGAGAATAAGTACGGCCCCGATACCCTGAAAGCAAGATTAAAACTAGACCGGGAGACCGTTATCCAATTTTCTAAACAGCGGTTTACACCAATCGTGGATAGCAGCGAAAAAGTAAATTTCCTGAAACTGCTCAACCGGAATTCATATGAAAAAGGCGGCTGGGTATTGCACATGCTAAGAAGGAAATTAGGCGATGTTGTTTTTTGGAAAGGCATACAAAACTACTATGCGGCTTATGCCGGCAGCAACGCAACTACGGCTGATTTTAAAAAAATAATGGAGCAGGTTTCCGGTGTAGATTTAAATGCTTTTTTTAAACAATGGTTGTTCACTGCAGGGCATCCGGTGCTGGATATAACCTGGAAGTACAATGAAGCAAAAAAGAGGTTGGTGGTAAGAATTGTGCAACAGCAAGATGAACTATTTGACTTTCCGCTTGAGCTTACTTTCGAATATGGAAAGTCCGAAAAAGCACATAACCAGGTTTTCGCAATCAAAGAGAAACTAACGGAAATTGAATTGAACATGGATCTAAAACCAATGAAGGTGATAGTAGATCTTGCAACTAATTTGTTGTATGAAGGTGGAATAAAAGAACCGAAGATTAATACACTGTAAGAAGTGGATGCACAGTAAGGAAACAATTTCTCTTTGCCTTCGTTGTTATGCCCTTAAAAGTACCATCTATCCCGGCACGCCGCTGTTGCGTCTCCGACCAACGGCCGAAGTGCTAACCATAAAAGAGGGTTGCGTTTACTCATTCAAGTTGTCTAGTGATTTGCAAACTCAGCTCGGCCATTGTTCTTAAAATATTTAAGGCAACAAGCAATTCCAAAAAACCAAGTAGCATTTTTATCAACAACCGAAACGTAACCTGGTCTGCCTTTCACTGTAAAATGAAATAGCTACCTATTTCGATTACAACGCTTCGCCTGTTGATGCAAACACACAACAGGGGCGTTCGGAATAGGAAATAGTTTTATAATCAGAACTCCTTGCCTTTCGCTGTTTGCTCTTGCCTTCGTTTGTATGTGTCACGGAGATTAATAACAGGGAAGAAATAACAATCCAGCGCCTGCGGCAAATTATATTGCTAAATACTAAAATCCCCCAATACCTACTGCTCCCTTTTTTCCTCCTCAATATCTCTCAGCAAAATTTTATTGATCGAGGTAGTGGCATCTTTCAATAAATAAATCGTTGTTCCTTTTTCCCGGGCATACTTGTTTTCTATTGTACCAACGGTTGTAACCGTTTTAAACAGTTGTCTTTCTTTATTGCGTTCCTTATCATCGTCATCGGCTTCCTGAATCAGGATCACATTTTTGATCACCATTTTTTGCAACGGAAACCAATTGATATAGTCTGCACTCAACGATACTGCGCCTATGTTTTTGTGTTTTGAATAATAATTGATGGCACCCGCCTG
>JBBQKO010000142.1:0-10773 GCA_038327005.1 Chitinophagales bacterium
TACTGTTTAGCCACAGATACCACAAAACGAAGATTGGCCTGCACCAATTTGTCCAATGCTCTTTGATCACCCATTTTGATCTTTTGGGCCAAAATAGTTTCCTCTTCAGGAGTAATCATCGAAATTTTGGAAATTTCCTGCAAATACTTCTCCACCGCTTGTGAGTCACGGTTGGTAATTTGCGTTGCGATCTTAAGTTGCCTCATTGTGTTGAATTAATTTCAGAATATCTAACGTTTTAGCACAATTATTATTGGTAAAGTAATGCAAAGGATTGGTTAATCTACAAAATACTAAAAATCAGTTTGCAAAGTTACGAATCATATCTTACAATTCATAGAGCAATCACAAAAAGGTTGCAAAATAGGAATCGACAACTGTTGAGCGTACGAAAACAAGGACGGAACAATCAAGACTTTTGAAGAAGACAACCCTATATTATAAAAAAAACTATGAACAAATATTTACATTTTGCCAGAATTGCTTCCTCGGCAATTCTGCAAACTGCTTTTACAGTTATATTTGCCCGATGATAACAGACCTACGTTCCGATACTTTTACAAAGCCCTCTCCTGCCATGCTGGATGCCATGTCTAACGCATCTGTTGGGGATGATGTTTTTGGTGAAGACCCTACTATCAATCAACTGGAGGCGATGGCTGCTGAATTATTCAATATGGAAGCCGCTGTATTTTGTCCGAGTGGCACCATGACCAACCAGATTGCCATCAAATGCCATACACAACCCGGCGAGGAAATCATTTGCGACAAAATGAGTCATGTTTACATTTATGAAGGTGGCGGAATTGCATTTAACAGTGGTTGCCAGGTAAAAACACTGGAAGGAGATCGGGGAAGAGTGAAGGCGGAACAGGTTTTGGAAGCGATCAATCCAAACGACATACACAAAGCTCCTACATCTTTGGTGAGCCTTGAAAATACGGCCAACCGTGGTGGCGGCAGTTGCTACGATTTCACAGATTTGGAGGACATCAAAGAAATCTGTTTGCAAAACAAGCTGAAACTGCACCTGGATGGAGCAAGGCTTTGGAATGCCCTGGTTGCCAAAGGAGAAACACCCCGGCAATATGGCGAACTGTTCGATAGTATTTCTATATGCCTTAGCAAAGGACTGGGTGCACCGGTTGGCAGTTTATTACTCGGCAACAAAAACTTTATACAAAAAGCCCGGAGGATTAGAAAGGTTTTCGGCGGAGGCATGCGGCAGGCAGGGTACCTTGCAGCAGCGGGCATTTATGCGTTGGAAAATAATATTAACCGGCTGGCAGATGATCATCATCACGCCAAACAAATAGCAGCCGCTTTAATCAAAAAGGATTTTGTCGGTAAAATAATGCCGGTGGAAACCAATATCCTCATCTTTGAATTAAAGGATCAGTTTACTGCTAAAAGTTTTGAAACAGAACTGGCCAAATTTGGAATACTTACCATCGCCATTTCACCAACACAGGTTAGAATGGTAACTCACCTGGACGTAACGGAAGACATGACGCAACATCTTGTCGAAGTTATTAAAGAGATGTAATAGTTTAACCGGGTTTTCGATGCCTGATTGATAACGTTAGCTTTTATTGCGTGGTTAAAAAAGTATCAACAAATTAATTTTAATGGTTCAATTTTTGAAAAACTGGTCGGCTGAAATTGGAAGATGAAATCAACATATATTTAGCCGGACAGTGGTTTGGGTTTTTTAGCTATGGCCCTGAGTATGGAGCATTTTTAGTAAATGAAAAAGTGACTTTTTCGATCTTGATTGAGGAAGTTTTTAACCACCAGTTTAAGGGCAAATGCATCGAGCTTGAGGGAATTGGAGCTAGCACAGAACTATCCAACATTGAGGGATTTTTAGAAAACGAATTTATTTCATTCACCAAAGAGTATCCTACCAATAACTTTATTGACGAAAAAGGTAATGCGGTATATTTTGAGGACACGTCCAATCTGAGGCTTTCTTACAAAGGCAAATTCAATCGCTTCAATCAAACTTTTAACGGCACCTGGGAAATCTGGAGTAATGAGGTTCCATCTAGTGATGGCGTATTCGTAAACATTTCTACCGGTACCTGGGAATTATCAAAAGATCCAGCCCGATATGGTATTTGAGGATTCTTCAGAAAGCTAGTCATAAAGCAGCAAGGCACCCGCCTCGAAGTTTGGCCGTAATTCTCCCTGTTTTTTTGTGTAACAAACTTTACCTTCGCACTTCATTTATCACTCAATACCCCTTAAATATGTTTCCAAAAATCAATCCCACTTCTACTACATCCTGGCAGGCATTACAACAACATTTTGAAGCAATGAAAAATGTGCACATGAAAGATTTGTTTGCTGCTGACAGCGAACGGTTCAACAAATACTCCATCTGTACCTCAGATATTGTTTTTGACTACAGTAAAAATATTATCACCGACGAAACAAAACAGCTTTTGTTGCAACTGGCCACCGATTGCAATTTACCTACAGCCATCCAGGCAATGTTTGAAGGAGAGAAAATAAATGACACCGAAAAAAGAGCCGTATTGCATACCGCATTGCGCAATTTCTCGGGCAAACCCGTTTTATTTGAAGGCAAAGATGTAATGCCCGAAATTAAGACTGTGCTGGAGCAGATGAAAAATTTTTGTTTAAAAATTCATTCAGGAGAATGGAAGGGCTACTCCGGAAAAAAAATAAAATACATCGTTAACATTGGTATTGGTGGCAGCGATCTTGGTCCCGTAATGGTAACAGAGGCTTTGAAACCATATTGGGTAGAAGGCATTCAAACGTATTTTGTAAGCAATGTGGATGGTACCCATATTGCTGAAACATTGAAGAAAGTAACTGCCGATGAAACGCTGTTTCTAATTGCCTCCAAAACTTTTACTACGCTTGAAACCATGACCAATGCTCATTCTGCAAGAGCGTGGTTTTTACAGGATGCAAAAGACGAGGCCTTTATCGCCAAACATTTTGTTGCTTTAAGTACCAACGAAGCCGACGTTGTGAAATTTGGAATTGCTGCCGAAAACATGTTTGTGTTTTGGGATTGGGTTGGCGGCAGATATAGCTTGTGGAGTGCCATCGGTTTATCAATTGCATTGACCATCGGATACGACAATTTCGAACTGTTATTAAAAGGTGCCCACCAATCAGATATCCATTTTGCTACCACTCCTTTTGAAAAAAATATTCCTGTTTTGATGGCGATGCTTGGCATCTGGTACACCAACTTTTACGGAACTGCTTCGGAAGCCATTTTACCCTACGATCAATACCTGCACCGTTTTGCTGCCTATTTTCAACAAGGCAATATGGAAAGCAATGGTAAATATGTTGACCGCAACGAACAGGAAGTATCCTACGCCACCGGACCAGTTATCTGGGGCGAACCTGGCACCAACGGACAGCATGCTTTTTACCAACTGATTCACCAGGGCACACAGGTGATCCCCTGCGATTTTATAGCCCCTGCCATCTCTCACAATCCAATTGGCAACCACCACCCAATTTTGATGAGTAATTTCTTTGCGCAAACCGAGGCATTGATGAATGGTGCCGATCACGAAAACCCATTCCGCGTATTTAAAGGAAACCGACCTACCAATTCATTTTTAGTCACAAAAATTACCCCCTTTGCATTGGGTGAATTGATTGCCTTATATGAACACAAAATATTTGTACAAGGCGTGATCTGGAATATATACAGTTTCGATCAATGGGGCGTTGAATTGGGTAAAGTGTTGGCAAATAAAATTTTGCCGGAATTAAAGATGGAGGGTCCCATTCATAGCCATGATTCATCTACCAATGGGTTAGTGAATGCTTTTAAGGAGATGAGGAAATAAATCTATTTGTGTAAATTTAACAGATAAACCAAACTATTTTTACCATGAAAACATGTTGTCTTTTACTCGCAGGACTTGGATTTTCAATATCGGTTCAAGCTCAATTTAGAGATACAGTGTATGTTATTCCAAAACGTGATGAGAGCAAATTGAAATCGTACACACCGGTAACCCCAGGAACAAGATTGTTATCGGAAAACAAACTTGGAAAGATCTATAGTTTGCCGCTCGACAACATGCATTGCCTTGTTCCAAATTTAAAAAATGTAGCGCTGATCCCAACTAGAAAATCAGACGAACAAAATGGGCAAATGCCAAATGGAAAACCTAAATTATCTTTTTAAATTACATTGACACATTCAATTATTTTAATAAAAAACTTCCTGCAATACAGGAAGTTTTTTGTTTTAATACGGCTTCGGATGAAGCAGCAATATTGATGTTTAGCAGATATCTATAAAAGGAAAAATCCTCCAACAAACGGGGAGGACTTTATTAACTATTTATTTTCCGCATTTTACCATTTATCAACTTCTTCGTGACTTCCGTTATCCAATGGAGCATCGCTTTCTGTTGGTATTGGCACTTCTACTTCTTCTTCTTCAACTTTTGCTTCAGCAACTGTTTCAGCTACAACTTCTGCCTTCTTTTCATAACCGGCATTTTCGCCCTGGTTGTATTGCTGTCCATCTTCACCTTCGTAAGGCGTGTCATGGTTAAATGCATCAAAATCAAAGTCTGGCATCAATTCAGTTTTTACATGATCAATCGCTTCTCCAAGACCTTTGATGAATTTATTAAAATCTTCTTTGTACAAGAAAATTTTATGCCTGTCATAACCATCAGAATCAAAACGTTTGCGGCTTTCTGTAATGGTTAAATAATAATCACTGCCACGGGTTTCTCTTACATCAAAAAAGTAAGTCCTACGTTTCCCAGCTCTGATGCGTTTGCTATAAACGCTTTCCATTTTTTTGTCGTTGTTTTCGTACGCCACAGTTGTAAATTTTAAATGAATTCGATGTAATTAATATTTCAAATACTGGGCAAAGATATAGCTGTTTTTGAAATAGCAAAATAAACCATTGGATTTTAGAAATAACTTATCCGCATCTGGAAAATAGTGTTGATAACTACGCACTAAAAACTGCTGGAATTCACTTCAATTGTGAATGGTGAAGGGTGAATAGTGAATTGTGAATGGTGAATTATGAATTGTGAAATATTGAACTTTCAAAATTCACCACCCAATGTATCGGGTCACACTTAACTTAACTCTATTCGCTAAATTGAATTATTTATTGGTAATCATTCATTTCTCATTGCTTATTGCTTATTGCTTATTGCTTATTGCTTATTGCTTATTGCTCACTGTTTATTGCTTATTGCTTACTGGTCATTGCTTATTGCTTATTGCTCATTGCTTATTGCTCATTGCTTATTGCTCATTCCTCCCCCATCCTGCGCCTGCTGCCTCGCATACATGCCGGCATAATATCCATTTTGTTGCAATAAACCAGCATGGGTACCCTGCTCCACAATCTTGCCGTCATCCAATACAATGATGGTATCAAACTCCAACAATGAAAAAATGCGGTGGGTGATAATGATTGCAGTTTTATCCTTCCACCAGGCATTGAGATTATTTAAAATATTCTTTTCTGTCTTTGCATCTACGGCACTTAAACAATCATCAAAAATCACCATCGTTGGATTTTTGATCAATGCACGGGCAATGGCTATCCGCTGCTTTTGTCCGCCGCTAAGCGTAACGCCCCGCTCACCAATCATGGTTTGATAACCATTGGAAAACCCCTCAATCTCATCATGAATACATGCGAGGCGTGCGGCTTTTACCACGACTTCCAAACCTGCATTTTCCAGCCCAAAGCCAATATTATTTTGTACTGTTTCACTGAATAAAAATACATCTTGCGGTACATACGTTATTTGATTGCGTAACCAATTTAATTCAATTTGATTCACCGGCACACCATCATATAATATCAGCCCTTCCTGTGCGTCGTACATTCGTAGCAGTAATTGGGCAATGGTAGATTTCCCGGAACCGGTTCTTCCAACAATAGCAACTTTCTCCCCTTTTTTTATTTGAAGCGAAAAATTTTTCAACGCATTAATGCCGGTATGTGGATAAGTAAAATCAACATTGGCAATACTTACGCTACCGGTGAATGCAGGTTTTGCTGCCTTGTCAGGGTTCCGTATGGCAGGACTGGTTTGTAAAAATTCATTGACCCGTTTTTGAGAAGCCGCTGCACGTTGTGTCATACTTGCCGTCCAGCCAATGGCACTTACCGGAAAGGTGAGCATCTGGATATACAAGACAAACTCTGCGATGGTTCCCACGGTAGCTCCGGGCACGCCGTTTATTACGTCCATGCCGCCAGCCATAATCGTAATAAGTGTGCTCATACCAATCAGCAAACCAATACTGGGGAAATAAATCGCTTCTGTTTTTGCCAGCCCTAAAGCATTTTGCTTATACGCTTCGCTATTGGCTGTAAAAAATCCCAACATGGCCTTTTCTTGCACAAATGATTTGATAACCCGTATGCCACTGTATGACTCTTGCGCATTGGTAGTAAGATCGCTTAACAGTGCTTGAATGCGCTCACTTTTACGGTTGATGATGGTGTTTACAAAGTAGATGGTTACGGCAAGTATGGGCAATGGAAATAAAGCAATAATGGTAAGTTTGGGACTTGCCTGAACCATAAAATAGATACTGAAAATAAGTACGGTTGCAAGGTTTATAAAATACATCAGAGCAGGCCCGGTGTAC
Organism: Chitinophagales bacterium; assembly: GCA_038327005.1. GTDB lineage: Bacteria > Bacteroidota > Bacteroidia > Chitinophagales > Chitinophagaceae > Ferruginibacter. Next base: position 6,652 of record JBBQKO010000142.1, read on the forward strand.
ATTCTTACCCGGCTGATATCTTCTGAAATGCGACTCATCAAATCGCCGGTACTATGCGTTTTATAAAAGTTGGTATCCAATTGCTGGTAATGGTTGAATACCTGGTTCTTCTGACTAAACTCAATTAACCGACTCATTACTATAATGGTTTGCCGCATTAAAAACATAAAGATGCCACTGATCAGCGCCAGAACCAACAATGTAATTCCACACCAGAAAATCTGCTGGCCAAAACTTTTTTCGTCCAACAGCGAAATGATTTTTCGGACGGCAAAATCATATTGCTTTTTTTGAATGGGCTGCTGAGAAAGTGATGTGGTTTGCTCTGCCTTGTTAACTACCGAGTTAACCACATACCCGGTCAACTGCGGAGCCAGTATCCTGAAATAATTGGTGAGTATGATAAAAAGTAATCCTAATAGTAAACGGGACCTATATTTCCAAAAAAAAGGATTGAGCGCTGCAAGATGTTTCATTCGCTGCAAAAATAAAGAAAATTAGCCTCAACAGGCGATCAATCCTACACACAATTCCACCCCCTTTTATTTGCCCAGGCAACTTTACATCTTTTTTAATAAATGTAGGTTCAACTGGTGGGGTTCATTCTTTACATAAAAAAACACCAGGGATTGCCTGATGTTTTTATTTCTCTTATATAATTTTTTTATTCTATTTCCAACCCCCAGCTTTTTCCTTTTTCTGTTGCAGGCAATCCGTCTTTGATCCAATTTGCAGGTTTGCCATCTTTTAAATAATAATCAAAAAACTGTCCCAGTCTTACAGAAAGATCTTTCCTGTTTTTACGTTCTATCAGGTTATGGGCTTCTCCATTATATTGTAGTAACCATACTTTTTTATTTAAGCGGCGCAATGCAGTAAAGAACTCGATACCCTGGTACCAAGGCACTGCATCATCTGCATCATTGTGCGTCATTAATAAAGGAGTGGTTACTTTATCTGCACTAAATAACGGAGAGTTTTTTATGTATAGATCGGGACGTTGCCACAAAGTAGCACCAATCCTGCTCTGCGATTTCTCGTACTGAAACTGACGGTTCACTCCGCTTCCCCAGCGAATACCACCATAAGCACTCGTCATGTTTGCAACCGGTGCGCCTGCTCCTGCTGCCCTGAAAATATTGGTTCTGGTAATCAAATAGGCAATCTGGTAACCACCCCAGCTTTGTCCCTGCAATGCCATCCTGGTGCTATCCACAAAAGGCATTTTTGATAAAAATTTCGCAGCACTCACTACACTGTTATATGCACTCTGTCCCGGTTCGCCTGTTTTATAATAAATATTTGGATCAAAAATCAAATACTCATTACTGGCAAAATAGGGCACATTTACAATCGAAGCACTCGGTGCCGGTGGTCGGTAATTATACAACCCATCGGAGTTGCGTTCGTAAAAATAAAAAATGATGGGATACTTTTTCTTCGGGTCGAAATTGGCAGGTTTATACAACAATCCTTCACTCATTTTCCCATCAAACATTTTCCATTTTACCAGTTCTACCGTAAGCCAGTTATAATCTTTTTGCTGGCTCGCAATATCCGTAAGCTGCGTTAGGTTTTTAAGATCATCGGTTGCAAACAATTCACTTTCGTTGATAGTTGCCCGTTGTAAAATATACCGTCCTGCATCTTCGGCCTTTAATGGTCCGTTAAAACTGAAAGGCCCTGTAAAAATCAATGCAGGATCTGCTACCTCGTTCACTTTTTTTGTGAAATAACCTGCGTATTTACTTTCCTTGTTAAAAGAACGGAGCAAGACGGTTTCATCTACATTGACAAATCTCTTCTCCCGATCAAGTTCTACATAATCAAAACTTGTTTTGTTTTTTCGTCCAAAACCATTGGTGATATTTTTGGGAGCTTCAACACCCGTTGGGTCCACCTGCCAGATATCATATTCGTCATTTACCAGGAAGTAACGGTCGTTTTCCGTCCAGCCCGAATTCCCTGCTGGCCTTGGATAATCAGGCACATCATTTTCTGTATCATACAAAGGCAGTTTTATTTTTGCTGTAATATTTTTAATGGCACCAGTCGCCACTTCGTAGGCAAAATAATTTTTAATAACGGGGTCATACCAATACACAAACTTTCCCTGCGGTGACGGCTGCATAAAAGCAAGGACATCTCTTTTTACTAATTTTTTTAAGCCGGTAGCAGTACTGATGATATAACCGGTTTGTACACTTCTTCCCGTCCATTGTGACTCTACCCGTTTTCCTTTGCTGGTGTTGGCCAATACATAATCTGCATTGCCTTCATTCACCAGGGATACATTCTCTGCATTTTCATCGCCTAACTGTACAATCTTATTACTACCGGCAATGGCTACTGCCAGGTAACTGCGTTTCAACTGGAGGTCAAGTTGCTTTAATTGCTGCGGTTGTAAATAATCATCATTGTAATGCCATACATCAAGCCGGGCCAGTTCAAAATCTACCAGGTTGGTGTCTTTTGGAGCTTTAATCTCCGCTACTCCAAAAAATATTTTGGTACCATCCTTGCTAAAACTGATATTGCCGTTCTCACTCACCGTGTACCCTAATTGCATACCTTCCGTATTTTTATCCGCCAATAACGTTGCACTATCCCGGCCAGAAGTATGGTACCAGAGTTTGTAAAATTTTTGCAACGATTTGATACTGCTATCCCTTTCTGCTACAAATACCACTTGGTTTCCTGCTTCATCCATCGAATAATTTTTACAGTCATTACAGCCACGCATGATGGTGTCTGTTTTCTCCGATTTTAAATCGTACAGTAACACCAGCGATTTGCTGGTAGAATCTTTGGTGTTCTTTGATGTTTCCACCAGCAGCTTATTTCCGTTTTTATCAAAGTAATATTCATTCACCCATTTAAAGGTTTTCAATGTTGCATTAATTGTACTACGCAGCACAAGATCTGTTCCTTCCGTTGCACCGGCTCCGGGCACATCATCCCCTTCTGCGTCTCTCATCATTTCATCCACCACCATCATTTCCTCATCTGAACCTTTCTTTAAAATTTCCTTCGCTGCCTTTTGTGCGGCAACGATCACTTCTTCTTTTTCAATGTTGCCTTTGATGGAATCAATTGATTTACGGATTACAGAGTCGGCCAATTTCACCAACATGTCCATCTTTGCCTTAGCAGAATCTATTTTTGCCTTTTTTTTGGTTGTATCAGGGATTGGTTTTTCCATTTGATAGGCAACCCATCCAGCAGCCTTTTCAGGCACCTTAAATGATTTTACCCGGGCTATTTTCACAACGCTGTCTTGTCCAAGCTCTACCATACCAAGACTATCTTTTGGCATTTCATCCGGCTTCTTCTTCTTTATTCTTGCCTGACGGGTATCCTGAAAAAAAGGCTTTATTTTAAAATAAACAAATCGGCTATCATCGCTGATAACGGCACCGCTTGCACGAGGAATTACTTTCTTAAATTTTGTAGAAACATTTTGTATCACCAGCTCGCCATCCCCTTCCTGTGGATTGACTGCATACACAATGTAATTGCCATCCTTGCTGATCATGCGCTCACCAATGCTTTTCCAGCCATCATATACCAAATGGTCCAATGGCTTTTTACTTTGAGCAGATATGTTTGAGATGAATACAACTAACAAGGCAGGTAATAACAGTTTTTTCATAATATATTTTATTGCGTTAAAGATAAAAGTTAACAATCAAATGGCTTTACCGATCATCAATCTTCTAAAAATCCCCAGGCATCTCTTATCGTTGATAATTTTTCACCTTCCATTTTCAACACATCATAATGACCGGCATTATTTTTTTGACGAAAAGCCTCATACAAAGTAACGGCACAGGCAACCGAAATATTGAGCGATTTAATAATACCTACCTGTGGTATGATAAAATTACCATCCGCCATTGCAATGATTTCTTCACTAACGCCGCTGTGCTCGTTGCCAAACACAAGCGCTACCGGTTCGACCAAATTCAAATCATGCAGGCCAACAGCATCCGTACTTAAATGCGTAGTGTAAATTTTTTTATAATGCTTTCTGAGTTCTTCAAAACAAGCAGCGGCATCGGTAAACTGATGGATGGTTAACCACTTTGCGGCGCTTGAAGAACTTTTCGCACTCCAGTTACG
>JBBQKO010000143.1:0-10715 GCA_038327005.1 Chitinophagales bacterium
ATATCCTGCCAGTTATGGTTTTGGTAACGATTTTCCGGTGGAGATTGTAAAATAAAAATGTTGGCAAGAATTGTATACTATTAAAGTTTCGTTATTGTAATTCGTACTTATTTTAAAAGGGAATAATTTTTTCTGCCCGCCATATTAATTCATTCTGCCTTTACACACTTCTTAACTTAGCACTTTTACTTCATTATTAGTGTACTGTACCAACCTTCGGATGTTGGAAATGAGTTTCATACTACAATACACGTTGAATAATATTGATACAGCTTTCTTTTTAGTAAAATCCTTTTAAAGTTTCTTTTGGGGAAGTGATTTACGTTTTATTAGCAAGTGCGGATATAGTTCAAATTGACGGCTATATCCATGCTGCTAAAATCCAATATATCTTACGGCAATCCATTTATTAAAATATTCTTATGGTCTCTACATTTATTTAGTCCAATTTCATTCTCTCAAAACGACTGCTGTAGCGACATTTTACTGAAAGTGTTTTGCACCAGCTATAAAACGTAAATGACATAAGTAAATTGAAGGTAAATGTGCAATAAAAAAGCGACAGAATAACACTTGCAAAGTTTTTAAACCTGCTGTTCGAATTAACCTTCATCTGGAATCTCTTTATGTTGGCTTTAAAAAGTCGGTACTTTCGATTCCTGCAATGAGGTCTTGCATTACAACGAAGTAGTGGTAACGCTACAGCTCCTTCCGAACGAATCGAATTACCGCACTGCTTTGCTCCGTACTTTCCAGTCTGGTTTCATAGCGCTTGCCATCTACCATGGCCACCATCAATGAGGTATTGGGCGGGATGGATCCCAGGTTTTCTGCTACCATCACCAGCTCGTTTGATTGCTGCAATGTAGCAACGGCCAGCATGATGGTATATCCTTTATCCGTAAGTTTAATATGCTCGTATAGCAATCGGTCGTTTAGAAAAATAGCGATGGAATCTCCATCCACTTCTGCATTGTCATAAAACTTTAGTTCGATGGAATCGCCACTGATGGATATCTCCTGCATCAGTTGTTTGCGACGGGTGGTAAATTTTTGTTCGTTGTTTAAAGGTGTGGCTATCACTACCAGTGCTTTAACAGGAGCAGGTGTTGGTTGTGTGGCCGGCTCCTTTTTAGGGCTAGCAATGGGAGCCTGTTTTTTGGGTTGTATCACCACGTCTTTCGGCGTAGGCTTTTGCGGTATTTGCTTTACCACCAATGGCTCAACGGGTATGGGTTTGGTAAAAGCCATTTTACCAATGCTATCAATCAATTCCGGGTCGTTGGCACCGAGGGTATAGTTTTCAATTACAAAATCCCATTCATCGTTGAAGGTGTGCGCCTCCATTTTTTGCAGATCAACCGGCCCTCTTTCTTCGTCATTTTCTTTTAAAGCTGCCTTTCCATTCAAATACATTTTTGTGCCACCGGGGCAATTAAAATCTGCTGTTGAAAGGTAGGGCGTAGCGGGCTTTCCACCAAAAATCCGGTTGCTGTTTTTTTCTTCTATCAACACATCATCCCACCATACCACGCTATTGTCCCGGTCATCCAAATAGCCTTTAATGCTGTAGCGCCGGTAACTATCGGATGATGTATAGTAGTAACTGGTACCCGTGATGCTGTCGCCGTTTTTTATAATTTTAAGTTCTACGTTTTTACGATCAATCTTGCCTTTCCAAAAGCCGGTAACGGGTTGTGCTGTAGAAAGTAAACAGGAAAGAATGGCTATCGAAAATATGATAAGGATAGGATAGTTTTTCAAACGATGGTTGCCTGGTGGTTTAATAAACAGGTAGATAAAAATAGGATTTTAAGTGTTAATAATTTCCTTTCTCAGCAACGTTTTCTGCCGGATCAGGAGAAGGTAAGAATATTGTGTTTAACCGGACGACTATCTGCTCCTGTCTTGTATTGTTTTTAACCTGATAAACTTCTTTTAAGCAAGGTTTTAATTTACTAGCGGAAGACTGTATTAAACAGTACAATATTTGTATTGGGTTTTTTATGCTTCTGGTTACTGACTGGTGAGTGGGTGATGTAGCCTGAAGTTTTAGACATTGTATCCATGTTATAGTAATCGCTTTTGGTTGACGCATATATAAATGCCTAAAGTAGTCTTTGGAATATTTACAGACGATATTTCAATAAAGCTGCGAGGCGAATTAAAACAACGTTTTTCCTTTAAGTTGGTATTTAAATAAATAAATAAAACCATTCATAAAAATTACCTCCGGCTGTTTTTCACCTTAACCAAAAACGACTTTTTCCGAAATGGAATTGAATATTTCTTTATTTCGATTACACAATTTCAATTTCAAAGAAACATATTAGCAATATCTTTTTTATAAAGAAATTATTATTTAGTTACTCAAAATATCAATCCTATTCCAGATTCTTATAACGTTTCTTCACAATGGTTAAAAAAAGTATTGGTATTCACCAAGTATGTGTTATATATATAAATACATAGTTTGTATATCATTATTAATCAGTCTTTTAACACTGTTAATAAAAGTAAAAGCATACAAAAAACAAGCAAAAAACCTTGTGTCGAAAGCGATTTATATGTTTCTTTGTACAAAATAACATACAAAAGATATAACAGGATCATATAATCAGGCATAAAAATGTGAGTGTTTAAATGAAAAATATAGTCACCATCATATCGGCCCTTTTACTCATTTCGGGTTCAGTCCTTTTAGATATGTTTTTATCTGAGGGTAATCTAGTAGTTCCTGTAGAGACCAGTCAATATGTATATGAGCCTGTAAGTGATCACTTACGGAATGATAAAACTGAATCCTTGCCATTTGAAAAGTGCAACTCCGAAAAGGAGGTGGAAGGTGCGCATGCGGAGAATGCCCGGTTTGGCAGCGTTCGGAAGATATTTTCACGCCATACTTGTTTTGCTCCCTTATCAATTTTAAACAAGCATTCAATAACAGCACTGCTAATACCAATTAAGGCACAACGTAATTATCCTGACTATACAGTAAATAACTTACCACTGCATGTACGCAATTGTATCTGGCTAATCTAATAGTATTTTGTTTTTCTGCGTGTCGGCCATTACTGGCAAGGCATGCGTAAGGGTAGTCTGAAACAATATATTTTCCAACATAAAATTTAGTAAAATGAAAAATTTTAATATCGTACTGGTAGCAGTATTCACTTTAATATCTACAGGTGCTTTGGCACAAAACAATAATAGCAGGTCGAAGAAAGAACAAATGAAAATGGAAGTGGTAAAAATGAATACAACTCCAGCCAAAATCAGCAATAATGCAACGGCAATTAACCGATCAGCAAAAGAGCAAATGAAAACCGACCTGATGAAATCGACCAGTACTGAACAATCTCATGAACTGGTTTTTGATAATTCGGAAAATTGCTCGAACCAGCTAAGCTATTCAAATCTATCACCCAAGGAGCAAATGAAACTGAAAGTGGTGAAACAAAATAAATGCATTATAGCTAGCGATACTGCCGCTTTAAAAAACGGTAAATGCACCATGTGTGGCAAAAATGCATCTAACGTCAAAAAATAATCGATTAAATGGACGGAATAATCAACAACAAATGCAGGCGGTTTTTTTAAATTTGCCTGCATTTGTTTTAATAATAATGATTTACGTTTCACCCGAAACAAATAGCCTCCGGCTAGTTCAATAAGGGAGGCAGTATGGAATAGTTATTAAATTAATAAATCACCTAACAATCTCTGATATAGCGGTCCATCATCAAAGATATCGTGCTAAAATGAAGCTGGCCAGTTTCACCTACCCTATTAAATAAAGTGACTGATTAACACATTTACAAGGTGTTTCAGCCGCAACGTTTTTCTTCAGATCTTTTATCGCTGAATCGATTTTTAACTATTCCAGAATGCATCGTGCTTTCTTAGGTAGGTACCCATCTTTTTAATTCGCTCTGGCGGATCCCGGGGCGGTAAGTACGTTTATCACTTGAGCACCGGGGACTAGCCTGAGTATTACGATCAATCTTGCTGTTCCAGAAACCGGTAACTAGTTGTGCAGTTGCAAATAAACAGTAAAGGATCAATGCTGGAAGCAATAAATGGATAGTATCTTTTTTCCAACGGTTGCTGCCTGGTGGGTAAATATAAAGGGGGGGGTAAAAATTAGGGTTTTAAGGGATTGTTGCGAAGCGGAATATTGTGGGGTTTGAATATTAAAGGTTTTTAATAAAATATACAATGCATACATTTATGTGGTTGTGTTATTTAAAAAAATACCACCTTTAAAATAAAAGCAACGCATAACAATGAAAATTCAGTACTGCTCCGACCTGCATTTGGAGTTTTCGGAAAATAATTATTTTTTAAAACAGCATCCGCTTGAGATAGGAGGTGAAGTATTGTTATTGGCGGGAGATATTCTACCGTTTTCGTTGCATAAAAGACAAAACGCCTTTATTGATTATGTGGCTGATAATTTTGAAGCGGTGTATTGGATACCCGGTAACCATGAGTATTATCAATATGATGCAGGCTCCGTTGCCGATCCGTTACACGAAGAAATCCGGAGCAATGTATGGTTGGTGAATAACCAGGTAATTCAATACAAAGAAGTCAATTTTATTTGCAGCACATTATGGAGTAAAATTAATGTACTCAATGCGTTGGACATACAAAGAAGTGTGTCAGACTTTTTTGGCGATCAACTGGCAAGGGAAAAAATTTACTACCCGGCAGTTCAACGAATTGCATCAAAGCTGTGTGTCATTTTTAAAAACAGCAACCAGTAAATATGACGGAGCGAAAAATATTGTGGTAACTCACCATGTACCTACTTTGATGCACTATCCGCCACAGTATCTCAACAGTTCAATCAATGAAGTCTTTGTAGTGGAGCTATTTGATTTTATTGAATCCTGTAATGCAGCCTTTTGGATTTACGGGCATCATCATTGCAATACACCAGCCTTTAAAATAGGCAATACCACAATGCTTACCAACCAGTTGGGTTATGTACGTCAAAATGAACATCATTCTTTTTATCCTGCGGCTATTATCGAAATATAAAATGGATAAATCGCTTTTTTAAAAATCATCTCGTTGGGTATTGACAGGTAAAAAAGTATTTTATGTTCAATTTGTGATGGGGGTTACGCATAGTGCGTCTTTGTATTTTTTGGAGGCATTAATCCTTTTAGCTTTTTATAATGCACTGTATATTGGGAGAGGCGTAATGCATTGCTTCTTTAATACGACCAGACGGTGAACTTCAAGATTTATCAATTGCGGGGAGCAATAAAAACATTCGGTCTTGCAAAACCCATCTGATTTAACGGAACCATCGGATAACTGCTTCTTTCTATACCAATGCTGCCGGAAATAGAAAATGTTTTTTGGTCATTCACATACATCAATCCTAATTCTGCTCTTGAATAGATATTGAGCTTGTTGGATTGAAACATTCCATTGTTTGACAAAAACTTATTACTATTGGTAGAAAGGAAAGAACGATTAAAATTTACGTAAGCAGGTGCGGCTGATATTGCGGCAAAAGCATAAAAATTATTATTGAGTTTGCGGTTTAATTGAAGCCTTAAAGGAACTGCCAATACCGTAGCATTACCGCCATTAAAAAAACCAAAGCTGGTAGAAATACCTATGGACTTACTCATAAACCATTTTTTATCAGGCACACTGTCTATAAACCGATTGTTACCTGCCAATGACTGCTGTTGCAAATGATTGACATAACCACCCGGTAAAACAGTTTGTGCTTTTGCAGATGCAGTCAACATTAAAACCAATGATAAAAATATAAGACGCATATGATTCAGGTTAGGCTATAAAAATAAGCATTACTAATGTATAAGAAACGAAAACTAAAAAACTTAACATTTAGTTCCGGCATTTGGAAGTATTTGTTCATTATAAGCTTGGCTTCGGTTACCACAACAAGTTCAAGCGTTTTAACCAAAGATTAAAACCTGTATCATCTTGTTAGTACCTACCCATTAATTTTACCATCCATTTCAACGCCATAACATTTGTACAATTACAAATAAAAACAGTCACTGGAATTAAAAAATAAATCCTGCTTCGGTCCTGCGAAGTTATCTTTCTGGTAAATAATAGTAATTTACGCAAACAAATAAAATGATATGATCATTAAATATTTTGTTTTCCCGTTGATTGCAGTTGTTGCTTTTGTTTCCTGCTCGGAGAATGAACAGACAGGTGAAAGCTCTCAAACCTACAACAAAATAAAAATTGACACGGCTACTTTTAAAAAATCCGGGGCTGATTCTTCTTTATTAAATTCAATGTTTCAGCGTTCGGCCGGAAGTCGGAATTTGACCGGCTTTTCTGAGAATACAACGCAAAATACCAGTGAGCCTTTGCCCGGCAACAACAATATCAGACTCAATCCGGCGCATGGTCAACCTGGTCACCAGTGCGAAATTGCGGTGGGGGCCCCGTTGGATAGTAAACCCGCTGTTCCCAATCCAACACAAATACAGTCGCCCGTTTCAGCTAACCAGATCGTTCCGGTAACCAATGCCTCACCTGTTACTCAAAATGTGGCTGCAGGTATGAATCCTGCTCACGGGCAGCCTAACCATCGCTGCGATATTGCTGTGGGCGCTCCTTTAAACAGCAAACCAACAGTTAATACAGCTACAAGCCCCAATATAAAACCATCGGCACCATCAACCTTAGTTGCTGCGCCACCTGTTCAAAAAGTTGCACCTGGAATGAACCCTGCCCACGGCCAGCCAAATCACCGTTGCGATATTGCGGTGGGAGAACCACTTAACAGTAAACCTGCAGCAGCCGCCATCCCGCCAATTGCAATTACGCCAGCAAAAGTAGATAGTGTAAAAAATTAAAAGTATCCTTATCACTTACAAATACCCGATCAGCCCCGGCTACGATTTTGGCTAAAAATAATTACTTCAATAAAGTAGCGTGTCGTTTATTGCAGGCAATATTCATTCGTATTCTGCATTCGCAATTGAGCGCATTTGAAGCCCTGACGGCGGATTGCCTTTACATCCCATAAATATTCCGGAGTATAAGTACATGGACATAGCCGAACAAATAATTATAACCAATGATTAACGAGCTCATTCCGCAGATTATCCAAATGCACTATCCCGGCAAAATGGATAAAAAAAATCCCGGCAGCCAATGCTACCAGGATTTGTAAAAGAATGTATTCAACTGATTACTGAATGATTATTTTTTTGGCAAAAGCCCCTTCTGGTAAATAAACCATGATGGTATAAATTCCCTTGGAAAGCACTGGCAATGGAAGGTTGTAAACACCATTGGAAGTATTTACGTCAGTTCTTTGGAGTAGTTTTTGTCCTGCTGCATTTAACAGTTCTATGCTGGCCCGGTTGGATGAGCCGCTAATCAATAGATTTACAAAGTCCTTTGCCGGGTTAGGGTTCACTGCTATTCGAATACCTGCAGTTGCCTTCAAACGGGCATTTCTTACCTGCGAATAAACCTGCCTGTTATCAATATCCACCTGTAGGATGCGATAGTAATAGGTAATATTTGACTGTACAAAATTGTCGGTAAAGTTATAGGTAGATGTAAGTGAAGTGGTACCATTGCCATTTACCCAACCAATTTGTTTAAAATTGATGCCATCCAGGCTTCTTTCCACTTGAAATCCACGGTTATTATTCTCCTGAGAAGTACGCCATACTAATTGAATATTGTTATCAGCAGCAGTAGCCTGGAAGCTAACAAGACTTACCGGCAATACGGTTAACGGAGCCACCAATATAAACTGAGAGAACCCGGTGAAGTTTCCTGTATAAGCAATAAATCCGCCTACAACATTTTCTACTACAGTTGGTGTAATCAATTCCGCATTACTGGAATTTAAAACACTGCCGAGCGATACACCATCCTTTACTTTCATTATTCTCAGGTTGAGCCTATCGGCACCCCAGATGGCTAATTCAGCCGTTGTAAAATAAAGGGTAGCCTGATAAGTAGCAGTAGTATTGGCCACCGTTGGGCTTATTTGAAATACTTTTTGTGTGCGTAAATAAGTGCCCTGCGAAGTATTGAATGCAATATTGCCGGTACCGGTTTGTGTAATCTGAGCAGTTACTCCGCTTAAAGAAGCTGAAACATTTCTAACGGTAGCGATCACTTTATCGGTAGCACTTTTAAAATTGTTAACTGCCGCACCTGATCTTATATCAAAGCCATAACTATTGCCAATACCGGTTTCTACCTGGTAGGGTGTAGCGTTTACTAATATATCATCTACTAAAAAAGGAGGATTATTGCCGGTATTATCATCATTTTTCCACCTAAAGGCAATTGCAAAGGATGTGTCCTGTAAATTACCAGGCAAACTAATATTTCCGGAACTGGTTGCAGCAGGCGTTGACACATAAACGTATGGATTGCCTAAATTATCCGCAAGTGGAAAGAAGGTTGAATTGTTAAACGAGTACATCAGAGAACCAAAATCAAAGGTTCCGTCCGCATCTTTCTCCCCATTACATTTATAGGTGAACGACAGTGTTGCGTTGGTGTATCCCTTTGTAGTTATTTTAGGCGTAACTACCACTGCATCGGACACTTCATCCGGAGTGTAAGCCAATGTTTTTTTAGCAGTATTGTTGGTGATGTAAAGCGCCTGGTCTGTTATATCTGCCCCGCCCGAAGACCCTACCCGCCAGACATTAGGGCCGGCAGGACTAGCGAAGGAACCTCCTAACCAACCACCCGCTGGGAAAAATCCACCCGTGATGCCAAAGTCCTCACTGTAAATCGCAGTTGAACTACTTCCCAACACCACGAAATCGTTGTCGCTGATACTGATATTTACTTCATTAGCACTGGTACCGGCGATTACCCCAGTTCCTGAAATGGCATAATTAACCTTCAATGTTTTAGGGCCGTCTACTTCTGCGTTATCAAATACCCTGATTCGAACATTTTTAAATTGATCGCCGGCGACATAATTTAAAACGGGTGTTAAAAGCTGATAATGGAAATTATTTACAGCATTACCTGTAACAGAGATATTAACAGTAGCATTTCCGGTAGCTTTATCATCCACATTGAGTGTAAGGTTTACATCCTTATACCTCGGACTGGTTCCTACAACCCCGGCCTCTGAAATATTTAGTGCGCCGCTACAAAGCGTAAACGAAATCTGGTTACCCCCAACTGGTGCAACAGCACCCACGTTGGATATTGCAAGCGATGCCCGCCTTGGACTAAGCGACATAACTGTTTGCATACGATCTACCTGATTGGCAGTAAAAGTGTTGAGCACCTCATCGTCGCAGTAATCCATATAGTTTTCAAACATTTCATCGGCTGTGCCACAACTATTGCTTTTGGGATGAGATGGCTTGCCATAATTGGCTTCCTGGTGAATGGGTGTATCGTTGCAAAAATCGTTGCCACAATTGGCGTCACCCCAAATATGCCGCAAACCTAAAAAATGCCCGGTTTCATGAGCCAGGGTTTTTCCCGAACCATACTCGAAATTACAATTGAATGGAAAAAATGTGCTGCCGACTGTAGCCGTTAAAATAACTACACCAGCCGAAATGGCTGTTTCACTATTGTTGAGTCCGGAAAGTGTAGAACTTGAAGGAAAAGTTGCATACCCTAAAATTGCATTGGTGCCCGTCGTTAATTCTGGAATCACCCATATATTGTAGTAATTGCTGGAGTTCCAGGTTGAATTCGGTTTCACAATTGCGTCAACATAAGTCATCGTCCAGGGTGTTGTAGAGTAATCAGTCCATGATTTTGCATTCCGGTCAATCCGGTCAATACCAGGTTCTGCTAATATATTGTTTGTAGGATCTTTTTGTGCCAATACAAACTGAATTCCGCTAGCAGCCGAAACGCCGTACTGGCTATTGGAAACATTCGCAAAATCTTTATTTAATTGTAACAACTGCTGCTGGATATATGCTGCAGATAAATTGGATGAAGTACCAGCCGCCTCTCCATTGTGAATGATGTGGAATACAACCGGGATTATATAATTGCCTGCAAGAGGGCGTTGCAATCCACTCTGCTTTCGGTCTTTTATCTTTTGCCCCATCCAGTTTTCAAACTGGGCATCGGTTTCAATACTGGGCTTGCTCTTTTTTATTTCATTGATACGCTCTACTGTGTAACAACGAATAAAGTTTTTGGTCGATTTTTTAGCTATCAATTGCGAAGATGAACCGAGACCAGCCATTACAAAAAAGGCTAATAAAGTAAAATTTTTTTGCATGTTCAATGAATAAGAAGTTAGTTGAATAAATAGAAACCGTTTGTAAATTAAATGTTTTTTTGCTATCGTAGCAGTAAAGGGCTATTAAAAAATCGGATCGAAATAAATTGTTGCAATTTAAAATAAGGATAACCCTGACAAAACGACTTTAGTATCATCGCAAAATGCGCTTAGGAATTACCAATCGGTGCAACAACTCAAAAAGCAGTTTGTTCGTAACCATCAGTAAAATGAATAAAAGGCGGATCGAAAAAGCCAGCGGTGGGATATTTTGAAGGCATAGTTCATACAAACTTTTAATTTCATAATGGCTGAAACGCTTTTACGTTTTAAAATATCAGCAATCACTATTGGAAGAAGTTGTATCGGAACATTGAAGAAACAAAAAAACACCCGGTTAATCCTGGTGTTTGGTGTTATATTTTATTACAACCTTGTGCTTATATTTTTATAGAAGCGC
>JBBQKO010000144.1:0-10672 GCA_038327005.1 Chitinophagales bacterium
TTGGGGCACGAGGCAATGATTGCGGCCTTACAAAATACACCGAAGGAACAGTTGGCAAGTATTGCAGCAACCATACATGTAGCTGGTGAAACACACAATGTTGCTGCTATGTCAAATGGAGAATTAATTAAATTTATTGAAGCTTCTGGTATTCATGCCAACAATGCCGGACCGATTGCTTTTGGTGGATACTTCTTCGGAATTACAGGTTTCCATGGTTTCCACGTTTTATCTGGTGTTGTGATTAATATCATCATGTACATCAAAACAAAGATGCAGCATTTCGACCAGCGTGGTCATTACGAAATGATTGAGAAGGCTGGACTTTACTGGCATTTTGTAGATTTGGTTTGGGTATTTGTATTTTTATGTTTTTATCTAATTTAATAGTAACATTAAACGAATTAATTGATTAACAAATAAACGAATTATGTCTGCACAAGTTTCATCTCCGGAAATTACCTTTCAGCCCGAACACAGTGGCAGTACAAAGAAAATATGGAGAACATTTTGGGTTTTGTCCTTTCTTACCATCATTGAATTGGTGATTGGTTTGGTTATTTATAATATGCACAAAGGAGCCGCTCCTAACCATACACTCGTACTGGCATTTAAGGGAATGGTTTGTATACTAACGCTTGCGAAGGCTTACTATATTGTTTCTGTATTTATGCATTTGGGTGATGAGGTTAGGAATCTTATAATGACCATCGTTGTTCCTTTGTGTTTATTTATCTGGTTCATCGCAGCATTTCTTTGGGATGGTAATAGCTGGAAAATACTTCGTAATCGTTACAACGGAAAACCTGCAACCATTGAAAAGGTTGCACCTGCTGCGGTCGAAAAAGGGGCGAAAGATTAGTTTAAATTAAATTCATTTTATAAACAAAGCCATCGTCCGTATTAATGGAACGATGGTTTTTTGTTTGGTAAAATTCTAAAATCAAACATGAATAAGAAAGCCATATTGGGATTATTGCTTGCTATGATCTTGCCGACAATAGCATATTTTATTGTGAAGTATTATAGCGAGAAGGCAGTAAATATGCCAAAACGTTATTTTTACGACAGCGTTGCGGTGATTGAAAAAAATGGTAAAACAACCACGGATACCATCTGGCATCGGGTAAAGAACATGACCTTTACCAACCAACTTGGCAAAACGGTGTCACTGGATTCATTAAAGGGAAAAATTTTGGTAATTGATTTTTTCTTTTCCAGGTGCCCGTCGATTTGCCCTGGAATGGCAAAGAGTATGAAACGACTTCAGGACACTTATGTGAATAGTAAAGACAGCATCGTGCAATTTATTTCCATCAGTATTGATCCTGAACATGATTCATTTCCACAGTTAAGAAAATTTGCAGACCGGTACACTAATAATCATGAAAGCTGGTGGTTTCTTACAGGTAATAAAAAGGACATTTATGATTTTGCATTGAACGAGTTAAAGGCAAGTGTAGCCGATGTGAACGTGGACACCGCTTTTATACATACTGAAAATTTCTTTTTATTGGACAGAGACCGTGTAGTAAGAGGATGGTACAATGGATTTGATACCTTAAAGCAAGCCAAACTTGCCGGAGATATACCTTTATTGATGTTGGAGAAGAGGAAGAAGCGGAGTTTCAATGAATTTATTAACGAGATGTTTGGTGGTTAAATTCTATTTTGTAAAAAACTATATAAACCAATAAGAGGATATGTTACAACCTTCGCTCGTTAAAAATGATGGTAAAGCTAAGTTGCTGATTTGGATTGTATCCATAGTTGTATTTGTTGCAGTTGCTATCTTGTCAAAATACAAACTGGATATCGACCTCGGATTTAATCCTCATATTTTTGCCACTACCAATGCAATTATCAATTCACTTGTTGCCATTCTTTTGTTGGCAGGTTTATTTAGTGTAAAGCAACAACAATACGAACTGCATAAAAAGTTGATGTTGGCAGCAATCGTATTGTCAGTTTTATTTTTACTTTCCTATATCGGGCATCACCTGTTAGCCGGCGAAACTAAATACGGTGATATTAACCATGATGGAATAGTTAGCAATGAAGAAAAATTATCGGTGGGAGGGCTAAGAACTTTCTATTACATCATTTTGATTACCCATATTCCTTTAGCCGCCATTGTGTTACCATTTATTTTATTTACTGCTTACAGGGCACTGATTGGAGAATATGAACAACACAAGAAACTAACCAGAATCACGTGGCCGCTGTGGTTCTATGTAGCAGTTACCGGCGTAATTGTTTATTACATGATTAGTCCTTATTATTCTTAATTTCTATGGATAAACCTGTACCTCCTCAATCGGGCGGATTAAAGACATTGCTCATGATACACAAAGCAACGTTAGTTGGACAATTGCTTTTCGCAGGCATTGCTTTCTACCTGGTTTACAGTAACTCTTTTACAAATGAATTTCAACACCTCAATCAAATATTGCAGGTGATTGCGCTCGTGTTTTCAGCCGCTGGATTTTACCTGGGAAGCCTGTTGTTTAAAAAGAAATTGCTAAAGGCACGAGAAACGCTTACCGGCAGAAACGATCAGTGGGCATTTTACAAAACAGCCTGCATATTACAGTGGACAATGCTGGAGGCGCCTTGTATTTTTGTGATCATTTGCTTTTTATTAACCAGAAATTATGCTTTTCTTGCCTTGGCTGTGGCACTGATTGTACTTTTTGCAACGATGGCACCAACAAAATTGAAAATAGTATTTCAACTCCAAATGGCCGAAGAAGAGATAGCGGATTTATAATCTTAGTTTAAGTTAAGTGTGAATACATAGTAATGAAAGGTCACTATCTCACTATTGATCATTCATCATTCACAAAATCGAACCGTCATGTTATTTTTTACAAGGCACGAATTACGCCCTCTCTACAATTATGCGGCTGGTTCCAAGGTAAGTAATGATTATTTTTATAACATCTCCAACCTGAACTTCAGGTTCACCCGCAACTTTTTCCTCTTTATTTGACACCGGTATTTTAGCTTGTATTTTGTTACCTAATACGTTTAAAAAAATACCATGTGGTGTAATTTTAAAAACGGTGGCATCAATGGGGGTTTTGTTTTTAAAATGTTGCGTGGCAATCGCATACTCATGTATAAAGACTGATTTGTAAGGAGCTGCTGTTGCCTTATCAGGTTTATCGGTATTCTCCAGTTTAAAGAAATAGGGCTCATTTAAATTACTGTCTTGCGGCTTCCTTTCCCAGGGGGATAATTTAAGCGAAAAGAAAATATAACTGCCCGTTTCTTTTACAAAATAATCATCGTCCACTTTTTTTAAATAACCAACAAAACGGTTTTCAATGGCCGACTTGTTGATGAGATTATCCAACGCATTATTGAATTTAAATTCAATACAATCAGCAATCATCTTATCACCTCTGGCAGAAAGATTGATCACAAAACTTATTTCATCACCCAAATGAAACTGGTGTACCTTTTTAATGATCTTCTCCGCCTTTAACTTCAATTGTTCTTTTTCACCAATATTCCCACTGATCGTTTTTTTCTTTCCGTTGATGGTATATTCAATGGTAGCATAATCTTTATCATGATTGATAAACGTAATGATACCCATGATGCTTTCTGTAGACATATTATTTGATTAAAAGGAAAAACTTGAGAATGTAAAAGTAACTCCAAAAGGGGTATTTTAAATTTAGCGGTGCTACATAAACATTGCGCATTTCAATTTGTTACTATTGAACAACTCATTTTTGCATAACATTTTAACTGTTTTGGCAAAAGCTGGTTAACTTTACAATCTGAATGAAAAAAATTACCATCATATTATCATTGGCCTTTTTCGTTTTACTGATATCCACAAATGCAGTAAATGCCCAGTGTTCGCTTTGTACTAAAACAGCGCAGCAATTGGGCGAAAAACCAGCACAAGGCATGAACAGCGGCATTTTGTATTTAATGATGATGCCCTTCGCTATTGTAGGTTTTATTGGTTTCCGTTGGTATAAAAACAATAAGGCGGTAGAGGAAGACCAACAATAATTCCTTTATTCTTTTTACTTCAATTGATTTCCCGAATTGCAGATTCTTTATCTTGTGTGTATAACATTTTACACATGAAGTATTTTTTACTCGCCTCTTACCTATTCTTTTCTACTTTATTAGCCGCTCAAAAATTACCTCCAATTGTTGAAAAAACAAAGGACATGAAAAAGCAGGAGGGCTTTGTCAATTATTATTGGGAAGATGCCACCGGCAAGATATGGCTGGAGTTTAAAAAAAATGAACAGGAAATTTTATACCAACAATCGCTGCCAGCAGGCTTAGGCTCCAACGATATTGGCCTTGATAGGGGTTTATTGGGAGACACCAGGGTAGTAAAATTTAGCCGGGTGGGAAGAAAGCTATTAATGATTGAACCCAATTTCCGTTACCGGGCTATAACGAGCGACAACAATGAGAAGAAAGCGGTAGAACAATCCTTTGCTCAGTCTATATTGTGGGGATTTGCCATTGAGGCGGAAACCGATAGCAGCATATTAGTAGATGCCACTGATTTTTTATTGCGGGATGCCATGAAAGCAGCCAATCGTATCAAAGCGGCGCAGCAGGGCACTTATACTTTTGACAAAAGCCGTTCCGCCATTTACCTTACTGGCACCAAAAACTTCCCACTCAATACCGAAATAGAAGCAACCATTACCTTAATAAATGCGGATGGAGTTACCGGCAATTATGTGAATACAGTTACGCCATCGCCGGAAGCCATTACTTTAAGAATGCATCATTCTTTTGTGCAATTGCCCGACAACAATTATCAACCAAGGGTTTTTGATATCAGGAGTAGTTTTATCAATACTTCTTATTTTGATTATAGCACTCCGGTAAGTGAACCGATCGAAAAGAATATCATCGTTCGCCACCGGTTAAAAAAGAAAGATCCAACTGCTATAGTTAGCGAGCCGGTAAAGCCAATCATTTATTACCTGGATAACGGAACACCCGAGCCTATCCGCAGTGCGTTGATGGAAGGAGCCACCTGGTGGAACCAGGCATTTGAAGCGGCCGGATATAAGAATGCATTTCAGGTGCGGTTACTGCCCGATAGTGCCGATCCGATGGATATTCGTTACAATATGATTAACTGGGTGCATCGTTCTACCAGGGGTTGGAGTTATGGTGCTTCAATAGTAGATCCCAGAACCGGCGAAATCATTAAGGGGCAGGTTTCACTGGGTTCTTTAAGGGTTCGTCAGGATTATTTGATAGCGCAAGGACTGTTGGCTCCTTTCGAAAATGGAATGCCCGCAGATGATAAAATGCTAAAAATGGCGCTGGAAAGATTGAAGCAATTGGCTGCCCACGAAGTAGGTCATACCATCGGGCTGATGCACAATTATGCATCCAGCGTAAACGATCGTGCCAGCGTAATGGACTATCCGCATCCATTGGCAAGGGTAAATGAAAAAGGCGAAATTGATTTGAGCAATGCCTACGATTTAAAAATTGGCGCTTGGGATAAAATATCCATCACCTGGGGCTACCAGGATTTTCCGGCCGGGGCGAATGAAGCGGCGGCACTGAATAAAATGCTAACCGATGCCACGAAAAAAGGCTTTCAGTTTATAAGCGATAGGGATGCAAGAGCTGCCGGCGGGTTACACCCATATGCACATTTGTGGGACAATGGAAAAGATCCGGTTACAGAGTTGAATGAAATGAAGAAGGTAAGAAATGTAGCACTGGCGCAATTCGGAGAAAAAAATATTCGACCCGGAATGCCCATGGCTTTATTGGAAGACGTATTGGTACCGGTGTATTTATACCACCGCTATCAACTGGAAGCCGTCATAAAATCCGTAGGCGGTTTAAATTATACTTACGCCATGCGGGGAGATGGTCAATTGGTTACAAAGGCTTTGCTAAAAGAAGCGCAGTTGAAGGCATTGAATGCTGCCATTGCTTGTATCGATCCTAAGTTTTTATTGTTACCGGAAAGCATTGTACAATTGATTCCGCCACGCCCGGCAGGATATAATTTTTCGAAAGAGTTATTTAATAAAAGATCCGGGCTTGCATTTGATGCAATGGCTCCTGCAGAAGCTGCGGCTGATTTACCATTGTCGTTTTTATTCAACACACAACGATTGAACAGGATGACGCAATATGCAATTGAAAGCAATGGATTGGGTATACAGGAAATGATCAATCTTTTACTGGCAGCCACCTGGAAAGCGTCGGTAAAAAAAGGTATGGAAAAATTAATTCAGCAACAGACCAGCCAGATTTTGCTAACCTACCTGCTGGCGGTTTCGGTTGATGAAAACGCCTCTTTTGAAACCAAAGCTTTAATTACAAAAGCATTGAGCGATTTGAAAAAATATATCGAAGTACAACAAAAGCTGGTAAAGGATGAAAGCCTATCCGCACATTTTATATTGGCGTTGGAAAGAATGAAAGCGCCCGAAAAAGTAAAGCCAACCATTCACAAAGAAATGCCACCCGGTGCGCCAATCGGTTGCGATTTGGAGGATTGAGAATGGGGAAGCAAGGGGTAGTTTAGGGGGGTGGTACAAATGATATAATTGATCACGTAAGTTGCAAATGCTGTCGAAAAAAAAGCTAAAATTCACCGGACAGAAAACAACAAATTTTTGGAGAAAGCCAGAAGGAGAAAATCAATAAAAGAAAATATAAATGTACATTTGTGACGAGAGTGACATTTAATTAGCAGTCAAAAGACCCACTTCTTATATTATTTCCTGAAAAAATCTAACCACTGATTGCAGAACAGAATTAAATTTATACTGATGAACGTAATCTATTCTCATTTGATATTAATATCATTATTTACAGCAATTTCACCAGTAACATTTTCACAAATAATAGTGTCAGATGTTATAAAAAAAGAAGACAAAAGAACCTATATGAAAATCCTTATAAAAGTCTAATTAGAGAAAAAATTTATTTAAGATCACTTGCTAGGTATAATGAAATAGCATTTTACAACGTTGATCCAACAAAAATAAAAAACGAGGATTTTACTTCTTCGAAAATTTATAGTTATCGTTCCAGAAAAGAAGAATGTCCGGATTGTCAGCAACAGTATTGCTCTGATGTTGACTCAATTGGCAACAAATATTATACTATCGTTGATTATTTCAGAGGTGGTATTCAGAGTGGGGAACATGAAGCGTTTTCAGAAAAAGGCTATGACGATACTTATATTGTTCCACTTAACGAGTCCTTTTTTTATTAGAAAACGAAATAGGCGATAGCCTGTTTGTAAGAGGGTTTACACTTTTCAATTCATTTATATCGACTTCCTTTTTTGAAAAACAAAAAAAAATATATGACGGGAAAAATTTAGTTTATATCGCTGGAAATAGTGGTTCAGTGTACGATATTGAAGATCTTGATAATAGAATTTCATTTTACCCCCAACAATTTTCATTTTGGAAATGTGAAATTCAAGTATTAAAACCTCATTTTAAATTATATTACGTTCTAACAAACAACGAAAATTAAAGAGTTGCAATTGAAGAAAACGGTTTTGAGAATTATAGTCGAAATATCTTAATTGACGATTCAAAATGCGAATATGAAGAAAATGTAGCATTTTCAACTGACTGTTCACCAAGTATAAAGGGGCATTCAACCATGGGTTTTTTAACAGAATGAGAATATTTAGGGCGAAAAAAAAGATTGAAAGAAGAAAGTAAAAAAATTAGCGAGGGAATAAGAAATAAAAACATTGCTGAAGAGAAACAACAAAAACAGAAGTTTGCCATTCTTCTAAAGAATTCTATAAATAAATACGGCAACATTTATGGGGAATTAATAGCAAATGGCAAAGTTAAAATTGGAATGACAAAAGAAATGTGTAAAGCTGCCTGGGGTAATCCTTTCAATATTAATAAGACAATTACTGCGAATAATGTGATGGAAATTTGGAACTACATAAACCGAAAACTAATTTTCCTAAATAGCAAACTTATTGAGATCCAAGAATAAACAAATTCATATAACAATGTAAACTTCTAATATTTCTCGAAGAAATTAAACCTTATAAAAATATGACAATAAGATCAAATCAACTGTTTATCATAATTGGAAATGGTAATTCAGGTAAGACGACTCTTCAAAAAATACTGATGGAGAAAATATGTGGTCAAGTGTATGATCGATTACCAACAAACCTTAATTTTTAAATAATTCATCCAGAAATAAAAAGGAAGTATCGAACGATATCTTTTGGTAACAGAAGTTATCAAGAAAAAGTTGGAGACTATGGAATAGTAGATGAGTATTTTGAAAATCATTTTAACCCGGCAGACATATCTATTATTTCGACACACTTAAATATTGATAATATATCTGAAATGATAAGAAATGGACATCAACGTTTTTAAAATGTAACAGGCGTCTTCTTTAGTAATTCTATAGCGAGTAATCGACAAGAAAATTCTCAAATTTCGCTTCTGCCTTGGGACGAGAGATTAGTATTAGAAAACGACTTGACTGATGACCAAAGAAGAATTGAAAGTCAATTAAATGGAGTGGCTGAAAATTTTGTTTTATTTATTGCAAATAGGGCAAGTGTTTCATAAGAAAGTTGTAGGTATGGAAATATTATACCAGACGGTGATTTAGAGATTTTTCCGCCCTTGTTGGTATCCCACCGCTCAACCTAAAATTCAACGTTGCTCCTCGTGAGCCGCCGTTGCGTCTTGTTGACCAACGGACGAAGCGTTAACCAGCAATCTATTCATAATGAGTGCATACAATACAATCGGTTTTATTATCTTATGCACACTGAAGAATATACATTATGCTGGCCTCAATTTCCGCCGTTGTTGGTATCCCATCCCCCTAACCCAAAATGGAACGTCGCTCCTCGTGAGCCGCCGTTGCGTCTTATTGACCAACGGACGAAGCGTTAACCACCAATCTATTCATAATGAGTGCATACAATACAATCGGTTTTATTACCTTACGCACACGGAAGAATATCCATTATGCTGGCCTCAATTTTATACCGCTATCATATTGGAGTGAAAGCCATTGTGAAAGCCAGATAAATACTAAGAAATAATTGCAAGCAGTCTGCGACACCCCTTGGCGCAGGAATGTGGCAATGGCCTGAGCAACGGCTTTTCAGTGCCGGACGAGTCTATCATTTGCAAACTTTGAATGCGCCTTTGGCCTGCACCAATTGTTTTGTTGTGGTTACTATTTTCAGTCTTATCACAATGCTTAGTAAGTGCCCGGCACAGGAACCTGCCGCACAAGGCCAGCCCCTCATTCCTGCGCCTGTAAGTGCATCGTTGATTTTTTGAATGCAAGAATTGTCTGTAAAAAACTGGCTGATTTTATTTAGCTCACTCTACCGGATTTATACAATTAAGTCCCACTACGAATTGCAGGTGTAATATTGGCAATTACCAATCCGCATATCACCATCACACCGCTTATTAAATGAATGGTCAAAAATGATTCGTGCAAAAACAGTACAGCTTCAATAGTACTGAATATGGGAATGAGGTTGCCAAACAAACCGGTACCGGCCGCACCAAGTTTTTGAATGGCAGCATTCCAGCAGAAAAAGGCAATGATAGAGTTACCAATACCGAGATATAAAATGATGAGCAGGATATTTGTATTCCATTTTATCGGCGGTTGGTGTAGTGCTTCAAAGATATAAAATGGTAAAAGACACAAAGTACCCACCGTAAAAATGGTGAAAAGAAATACGAGTGGCGAAATACCTGCGGGCTTTTTTCTTACCAGTATATTGTAAATGGCAAATGTAAAGGCGCTGATAAGAATCAGGATATCGCCCTTGCCAAAGCTGAGATGCGCCAACGTTTGAAGGCTTCCGCCACTCAATAAAAATAAAATACCAAGTATGCAAATGATCATCCCGATCAATCGCAGCCGGCTTATTTTTTCCTTTAAATAAATGGCCGCCATCAAGGTAATAAAAACCGGTGCCGAAGTAGTGGCGATGAGTGCAAGGTTGATGGCGGAAGAATAATGACCGGCCAGGTAAATGAATGTATTAAAAATACTTACCCCGGTTAATGCCGTCCATAAAAAGTATAGCTTGTGTTGGCGAATAATAGTTTTCTCCTGGTTAAATTTTTTAAAGGCAAGAGGAGCGATGCACAAAGAAGCCAATGCCCACCGGTAAAATGCAATACTTACCGGTGGCACTTCATTTGAAATACCCCGTGCAATTACATAATTACCCGACCAGATAATGGTGGTGAGCACCGCTAGTGATACACCTGTATAAAAGTTTCTGCGAGTGGTTGACAAACTGAAATGTATAAAAGTTTTGTACTGGTAAAAATAGGGAAAACCTGGGTGCTAGTTTTGTGCATCATTTCTGCTAATGTGGTTTGGTAAATTAATACAGAGTTTTCGCACCCGGTAATAACCCTGGCGCACAGAACAAAACGGTCCGCCTGAAATATCGTTTCATCGCATAACTTTAAATCTAACCTGAAAAAACGCTGCTGAATAAAATCCCCACTTACCATTTGAAAAATCAATAATCCTGTATAAACTGGTAGAGGTTAAAATCATTACCGGCATCTTCAATCAGTTTTTTGATTTCCTTTTTACTGATGTGTTTCATTCTTTTTTGCTGGATGAGGAAGAAGGTTTTTTCTGCGAG
>JBBQKO010000145.1:0-10614 GCA_038327005.1 Chitinophagales bacterium
TTCCACAGGCCGTTTGCCTTTTTAAAATGAAACAATTGTTCTTCCTGATAACTGTTGGTTATTGCAACAAATACCGTACACAAAAATGGAATCCACAACCAAAATAATTGTTTGGTTTAAATGGCTACAATATCAACCCAACCCAAACTTACAAAACAAATAACAACTCCTAAAAGCCAAAATTGATTGGTAGCAGCTTCGTAATATGGGACAAAATCTTTTGCGTTCGCAAATTTAAAATCTGTCACAGTATTGTATTTATTGGCTGTATAAAATAAAATGGCAGCAAAAAGCAGGGTGATGATGATAGATATTTTTTTAAACATTTTTTAAGTTGTAAGTTTTATTATCTTATACTTACACAGGGATTAACAATTGTCAACAATATGATACTGGTGTTGAATGAAGTGTTTCCTGGAAATAATCTCATATTAATAGTTAGTTGCTTCTTAATTGGCAAATTGAATATCTCCTTCATTATCTGAACTGCTAACAAACTTTCTATTTACTAATATCGTATTCACCTTCTGTAATTTCTTTACCATCGGGACTGTAATATTTTATATTTTTCTTGCTAAAAGACCTGCTATATACTTTCCCTTTATGTTTCTTTTTTTCAATCTCATTTACATACTGCATTATGTATCCTTTGGCGCTTGTAAGTATTCCCTTCCCGTCTAAGTACCCCTGTTCCCAGTCGCCTTTAAGCGTACTTCCATCTTTATAAGTTACAATTCCTTTTCCATCCCACGCTCCAGATTTAAATTGACCTGTATAAACAGAGGTATCGTAGTATCTGCATGTGCCCATCCCCTCAAAGGAACCTTTTTTAAAAGAGCCTTTATATTGATAGGTTAAATTTCCGCTGTAGCTTTCTTCCCCCTCACCATCTTTTTTACCATTAACCCAGTCACCTACATATAGATGGTTTGACCTGCTTTTATTTACCAGCGTACCTTTACCATGTCTTGCTCCGTTATCAAATTCACCAGTATAGTCATCTCCCTCATAAATAATCCGGTTTTTACCATCACCTATATTTTTTGCTGAATAAGAACGGCCGCTTCCGTGTAAATATCCATCTTTAAAAAAGCCTTCGTACTTATCGCCAGTGGCACTTTTATATTTTCCCTTCCCGTTTGGTTTGCCATCTTTGATTTCACCTTTGTATGTATCCCTGTTTTTAAAAGTAATAGTGCCATCTCCATCCTCTTCTTTTTTAAATTCCTCTTTTAGTGCGTTGGTTAAATTTGGTAGCTTCTTTAAATAATTTACCGCATCATTATCATCTCTAAAGGCCCAGGCAATATATTTTACATTTAGCTTACTTGCTGTAGCAATATCCAACCACTGTTGTGCAGAAAGGGAATCAACAAAACCAGGATAAATTAATTTTATTTCATTGGAGGCAGCTCTCAACATTTGATCGGCAGAATACCTCCAGGTTGCCTCCTTAAAACCTCCGGCAGGCAAGATATAGTCTTGCTGTATTGTAGCAAGTGTATTGTATAAATAAGACAGCCTTTTGGCACTTGTTTTATTTGCTAATGGCAGGTTACTGGTGGCATATTTATAAAATGGATTGAAGCCGTGCCTGCAATTTCCTGCCATTTTCAAAGCCATTTCGGGATAAGCCGATTCTAATTCTTCAAACCGGTTAAGAAGAGCCTTTTGTTCCTCACCACCCATCATCTCAAAACCGCATAACGGATAGGTGTAACCGATAGGGCTGGATACATAAGGAGTACTTGCACCAAAAAAATAGGGCATTATTTCCAGTTCTATCTTTTCCATATACTCTTTTTTTGTTGGAAATTGTTTTTGCAACTTTTTAAGGTAACCAATACTTGTGGCCGGAAAAAGCCTGCTATTCCAAATATGTGTTAACAGTGTATCAAGTGGCATAGTAAGGGAATCGGTCAGTATTTTACTTATTCCTCTGTCTACTGCATTCATATACCTATCAAACCCCTTAGGAACTCTGTTGTCCTGCCTAAAATAAAAATAGTCTTGAGAAGCAATTCTTAAATCAATATCCGAGTAATAAACATTCTTTTTTGCAGCATCGTAAAATTGCGTAATCGTATTTAGCTTATTAGTTGCATTTTCCTGTGCTATTCGTTGCAGATACAATTGATGGCTGATTATCCTGTCTTGCTCCCGTTCGTATGCAGCCGCCTCCCGCTGCTTTACATCGGCTAAATAAGCCGCATCAGCAGCCTTTTGCTCCTTGGTTTTCATAAATTCAGGAGTTCTGCCGTCTGAGCCTGGAATATTAACCGCTTTGCCCGGCTTCATATTCATATTGTCCACTATTCTTTGCCTGTAATCTGATTGGTATTTTGCTTCTGCTTTTTCCCAATAGTTTTTTTGTGCAGTAGCTTGTAATGCAATTAAAAAACTGCATAATAAAATAATGATAATTGATGCTGGTTTCATTGTGTTTATTTTAGCAGGTAGGTCAAAATAAGCCGGTTGTATATATTGATTTAAAAATATAGTCTTACGTTCTATTCTTTAATTTTTGAGTATGGGTTTAAATCAACATCGTAGTAACCCAGGTATAATTTTTCTTTCTTTTCATTGACCAGGTATTTTATCAAAAACCCATTTTCAAACATCCAAAATCCATCTTCGCTATTCAGTACTAATTTTCCGTTATTGTCATAAATATATGTTGCATACTGCTTCTTTTGACCATCAATTACTTTTACTAAATAATATTTATCAAAAGCAATACTCCAATCCTCAATTTTAATATATTCTGGTAAACTTATATAGTTAATATTATTTGCTTTCCCTGTTTTTGCATCATAGATATACCATTGTAATTCCCTGCGAGCCGTAGTAATTTTCATAAAACTATTAGGGGAGTTACTAATTACAAGATTTCCTTTTCCAAGAAAGAAATCCGCTATTTTTTCACCTTTTTCATTTACCATATAATCTCGTCCAAGTGAATCCTTTGCTTTAAATATTGCATCGTTAAATGAATTTATTTCTTTGTACGAGTCACTATTCATTGTAATTACCCCTCCGCTATTTACAATTACATTCGATTTTAATTTACTTTCAGCATTACATAGCTTGTTGCTATAGATAGTAACATCATTTGTGCTAATGGCATATCCCGATGCTGTTATTTTAAACAGGTCGAATTTTTCCTTTTTTATACAAAATAAACGATTCCCAACTTCTTTACCCTGTGGGGTATGAAATATAAGCTCGTAAATATTTTTAGTATTATCAATCAATCGTTGCCCAATTATTAAAGATTTTTTATTACTGCCAAATTGAAGCTTATTATAGGTTACTGCGTTTAATTTTTCACCTTTTAAATTATAAATATTATTAAAGCCGTCATATTCACTTTTGGCAACAAAACATTCTTTGGCTTCTTTTGAAATATCCTGGTATTGTTTTCGCTCAATGATAACCTTTCCTTGTTCATTAATAACACCCTGTGAGCCGCCACCCTCCGTTACAACATAGCCATCTATATTAGCAAACCTGCCTTCCTCTGCAATGATTTTTTTTGTATTAATATTTTTAAAAGAATATGGTTGAAAATTGTTCGGGCCTCTAAGCGGCATTTTGATGGAAACTATGTTGCCCCGTATTTCAGCAACGTCTTTTGTTTCGATACTGTCCCAAATTATTTTCTGAGTTTTCACATCCATCATTTTAGTTCCATATACTATATAGTTTTGGTTTATGATTGATGGAGTGTTAGTATAAAATACAGGTGTGAATACAATCTGTCTACTCTCTGTCATGTATCCCCATTTTGCATTGTAATCCCATTGCTTTTGGCTTTGGTTTTGAAATGGGATTAATTTTTGAGCAGCAATGTTTCCTACAATCAGAAGGATCTGTAATTGAAGAATTAATACTTTTTTCATTATTATATTTTTATAGTTCTTATTATTTTTATAACTAATTTTTTACTCCTCGAACGGCATCTTTATCGGCTTCGCTGTATTTCCATTTGTCCATTTCGGCTTCCACAAAAGGTTTTATCTTTTCACCTGCTCTAAACATTTTGCTCAGATTGGTTTTTCGGGTTATCTTAACTACATCAAGGTCGTTCCTGGTACTATTAAACTTATCAAGCCATTCGTAAATTTTAACTGCTTCATCTAAATTGCCAAGACCGATTTCACTATCCATCATCAATCTAATTCCCTTGCTGCCTCTAATCATTACAGGTTGTTCTCTCAACAATGATAAGCCTTCGCTATCAACAATGTCAGCTACCTGTAACCACCCATTCTTTTTATCTAAAATGCTGTCTTTCTGAACCGCTAATAAACTTAAATTCATAGCAGTTTTAAGTGATTCGTAACTAAGCGAAATTGTTGATTTGTCTTTTAGGCTTTCTATTGCCGGTGTTTCAGCAAGCCCTAGATTTGCTTCATTGTTTTCGATTGTGAATGCTTTGTAAACCGAGTATTTTCCGGTTTGTTTATTAATCATTATTACGTTTCGCTGCTTATTCTTTTTTGAAAATTCTTTGGCAAGTGGCAATTTGTCGAACAAAGTTGTTGTTTGCTGATCGCCTTTAACTACTAGGGCTATAGCAGTTTGCACTCTGAGAGATTTAGTATCCATCTGATAGCCTGATGACAAATCTGTCGTATAGATACTGCCAACGATCTGGGTATGGTATGAAGCGACTGATTTTTGTGCAAACGTATTTATTACAAAAAACAGGATTAGTAACTTAAGAATTATTATTTTTTTCATTTTATTACATATTTATTACCGTACAACTATTTCCAGGCAAGATGAATTTAAATCAATTGGAAAAATTATTCTGCTTAATACCTATTAATTTTTAACAAGTGTTAATGTATATTCAGGCGTTTCAATTTCAAGAATTAACGGACAAATAGGATCATCCAAAATCTGCATTTTGTTTTTCCCGTCATCACTTTTGAAAAGAAGTTTTTTTATATTTTTGATAGTGTAAGTTCCAATTGGAGCGGTTAAACTATACTTGAAACTCATTAGTTGCGTACCACTTCCCAAATCTATTTTTATTTCTTTCTTATCTTTTAAATCTTTATAAAGTGTTTGGCTCAGGATAAATGCAATTTCTTTATCTGGTAAAATTGCAGATTTGGTATTAAAGAAATGAACGAATTTGTTTGCAGATACTATTGCATTTACAGTGATAAATAATTGCTCCGATTGTTCTTTTTTAGTGCTTTCTTTCCATCTAAACGCCAATTTTTCGCCGTCTTTTATAAATTCAATTTGGTAACGGAAAGTTTCCTCAGACTTCCTCATAGTTAATATATAAAGCAAAGGCTTAGCTTCCATGTAATCGAATTTCCCGTTGAGTGTTTCCTGTAAAAGTATAGCGGTTTCTTTGGCAAGAGCGTTTGAGCTAGCCTCCATGGGGTTAGTAATAGATTGATTCGCCTTTGAAATTAAAATACCATCTTTCCAGGTACCTTCTCTAAAGGAGTTGGTTACTTTATTAAATTCCTTTCCATAGCCATTTGGCATATTATCTTTAAAATCGCCGGTATAAAAGCTTCCGTCTTTGTAGGTGTAAGTTCCTGGCCCTCCCCTTACACTATTTAAGAAATTCCCTTCATACTTATCGCCGTTGATATACATAGATATACCCTTACCATTCCGCTGGTCATTTTTTAACTCACCTTCATAAACTTCTACACCTTTAATTGTAAGAACCCCCTTTCCTTCACGCTTGGAATTTATAAAATCACCTTCATAAATATTTCCGTTAGCATAGATATATTTTCCTTTACCTTTTACACAGTTGCCAGAAACGCAACCGGTGGTAACAGGTGGCGATGGTTGAATTGGGTCATATTTTGCAGCGTCACCAGTTACCTTAATTAAATTTTCAATTTGTAAAATAAGTTTTTTTTCTTTTTCTATAGATTCTTTAAACTTTGATTTAGCATTTTGAGATAAGTCAGCCCCATTGATGGCGTCACTCAAATACTGAATCAATTCGTTTTGCTTTTGAAGAATTTCCTGGGCGGCTTTTAGTTTTTCTGAGTTGGTTTTATTTATTGGAAAAATTTTCCGCTTCAACTCAACTTCAGCTTTTCTTGCGGCAACATTTGCATCTACGTCAGCTTCTTTTGAATTACTCAAGTTACTTTTATTCCCTTTTGATGAAGCGTCTGAATTTGATGGCAGTGGAGCTATTTCGGTAGCAGCATTCAACAACACACCGTCTTTCCAAATTCCGTCCTGCACTTCATTGGTTGATTTAGAATAAAATTTTCCATCTCCATTTTGATAATTGTTTTTCCACTCACCGGCATAAGCATCTTCATTTTTATAGGTGTAAATTCCTTGCCCCTCTCTGTTACCGTTAACATAGTCACCTTCGTAAACATCTCCATTGAAATATATGTTTTTGCCTTTTCCATGGCGTTTACTATTCACAAAATCACCTTCGTAAATTTCACCATTGGTATATTTAATTTTGCCTATTCCATTAAATTCATCCTTGGCAAATTGTCCAATGTAAACTACGCCGTTTTTAAATGTATAAGTTCCTTGTCCCTGTTTTACACTATTGACGAAATCGCCTTCATAAATATCGCCTCCATCAAGGTTAAATTTGCCTTTGCCATTAAGGCAATTTCCGGAAACGCAGCCGGAAGTAACTGTTAGTGTTGAGTAGATTTTATATCTTGACAGGTTATCCCTCGCAGCAATATTTGTTGGATCAAGTTCAATGACTTTTGTAAAATCAGCAACTGCACCTCCATAGTCAGACATATCGGCTTTTGTTGTTCCACGGTTGAAATAAGGTTTGATAAATGTTGGATCAATTTCAATTGCCTTGTCAAAATCAGCAATAGATTCTCGTCTATCCTTTGTACCGAGCGAAGACTTAACAAGTCCACGAATATTATATGCAGCAGCATTACGCGGATTTATCGCAATTGCAGTGGTAGCATCCGCAATTGCTTTTTTTCGCCGTGATGTCACTTCAACCATCACAGCCGAATTTGCTTTGTCCTTATCGGACATCGTTTTCGAAATTTCGGAAAGGATAATTTTTTCATCATTTGTATCATCAGCACTTAAATATAAACACCTTGCTCTTTCTACTAAAGCAGCATCATTTTTTGGTTCTCTAATAATCAGTTTAGACATTTCTTCTATACACAGTGCGAAATTTTGCTTTTCAAATTCAACTTTTGCCTTAGCAGAAAGTAGTTCGGCTGGTTGAGCAGGAACTTGAATGTTCAATATAATTGTTGTAAAAGTTGATAAGATGATATTTTTCATAAAAACACTATTTGATCGTTTATACAATATTAAACACTACAAACAACTGTAACGAAATAGCAATTGCTAAACAACCGACCCATCCCCAAAACCATTTTGTAGCGATGGCTGTTTGCTTTACTACGTTGTAATAAAGTACAATCATTACCATTACTGCAACGATTAAGGAAATTAAAAAGCTCTTATCTGTCAATCGTATTTGTTCCAGCAAGCAATAGGGTAGTAGTATGCAACTGCCTGCCAAACAGGTGAACCCAATTTTTTTAATAAAGAGCCATTTTTTTTCTTGCAAAAAGAATAACGCAGCTACAATTTGGATACCCCATTTTGTACCTGCAATCGCACAGGATAAAAACATTTTTTCCTGGGAGAAGTATAATAATTCTGCTTCTTTAATAAACCACCAGGTAATGATGGTTGATAATAAAAAGTAGATAAATGCTAAAGCGATGTTTTTCAAATCCAATAATTTTTATTTAGTCTCTAAAAGAAAAACAACTTTTAAATCGTTTAATTTATTGGGCGTAAGCAGGTATAATTTTTTTTCGCTTGCACCTAAAATATAATAAGTAGCAGTGAACTTACTTGCACCCATGTCTGCAAAAGCTTTACTTTCTCCGGTAAGCGTGAGCTTTATGCCCTTGGGCTCATTTTCTTGGCTGTTATTATTGATAGAAAATAGCTGTCTTTCAGCATCCATACCCGTGGCGGTTGCAATACTATCGTTATTGAATGCAATGGATATTTTCAATTTGTCTTCATAAAACGATTTCAAAAATTCCGACTGGTTATCAGCTTCTTTTTTAGTACCTAACCAATTTAAACCTTCAACAGCCGGAGCAACCACTGTTTCGTTTTTTGGCTGATCGTTGTCAAATATCGATTTTCTGCTACCTGAAATTGTGGGTACGTCAGTAACTTGCCAAACTTTTTCTAATACTAGAGTTTTAGCTTGTTCGACAGTGCTAACTGGTGGCGGTAGTTTTTCTGATTGTTTACAAGAAACAATAAACAGAGACATAGATAAAATCGCGGAGTTTAGGATGATTCTTTTCATGTTGTAAACATACACTGATAGTTAATTCCATTATATACCGTATGGATGGTATTTTTAAAGTACAAAAGAGTCAATTTTGCTTTTCTTCCATTGTTGAGGTTAGCGCCTGAAATTTCCTTTTAGCGTATTAACGCATTCGATGTACGGGATGATGGCCGCCTGACCGTCGGGTGTAAACGGGTTTGTAACATCTTATGATAAGTAGAAGTTACCGCCAGGACTAACGACAGACACACTTTAAATTGGCGCCCCTTTCTCATTGGAGATTTTACCCGTTAAGGTTCGCTTTTGTGCAAATGCGCACAGTTTGAGCATAAATAAAACAACTAGCGTTGTCAGACATTTTTTCATAAATGTTAAGTTTAGGCTTAGCAGCGATTTAATGTCGTAAATTGTTATTTGGTTGTTTTTGGATTGTTTTAGATTACGAATTTGGGAAATAAAAACAATGAACCTTTTTAATAATACTGTTACACCGGTCTCATACCTTAGCCCGTAGCCAGTTTCGCCATTGATTAAAGTTATAATTTGTTGATATTTAAATTTATTATATTTATTTTATACTATTTGATTATGCCGATTTTCATGGATCTCCATATTGTTCCGGGTGTAAATGCGAAGGATGTCGCAGAAGCACCTGGCAGTGATGTGTTTCTTGAAAAAGACCACAATTGTAAGTGTCTTGCTTATTGGATTGATGAGCTGCGAGGTCATGTGGTTTGCTTAATTGATGCACCCCAACAAGGAGACAGTATTTGAACTGGACAACAGGTCGCATACATAATTGGCCCATAAAATTATTGAAGAAAAGTATTTTTAATTACTGAAATCCTATTCAGTTTTCCTTCAGATTCGAACCCTAATTTTGTAAAAAGCTTTCAACCATGAAGATCCTGATTGTAGAAGATGAGAAAGAGTTGAGTAAAAGTATGATTGCTTACCTGAAGGCGGAAAGCTATTCCTGTGAACTGGCAGGGGATGTAAAAACGGCCATGGCAAAAATAGAAAGCTTCGACTACGACTGCATCCTGCTGGATATTAGCCTTCCGGATGGCAATGGCCTTACATTACTGGAAGCACTAAAGGCGGATAAAAAAACGGACGGTGTGATTATTATCTCTGCAAAAAATTCGATTGATGATCGCATTGCAGGGCTCAATCTTGGTGCCGATGATTATCTTCCCAAACCATTTCACCTGTCTGAACTGAGTGCAAGAATTGCGGCAGTGATCCGCCGCAGAAGATTTGATGGCAATAATGTTTTACAGCTCAATGAAATCAGCATTGATACGGTTGCTAAATCGGTTTACATCCATACCATTGCCCTTGACGTTACCCGCAAAGAATATGACTTGCTGCTCTATCTTGCTGCCAATAAAAATCGGGTAATTTCTAAAAATGCCATTGCAGAACATTTAACGGCCGGTGATGCTGATGGCTTTGATAGCTTTGATTTTATTTATGCGCATATTAAAAATCTGAAGAAGAAAATGGCACAGACCGGTTGTACCGATTACATTAAATCCATTTATGGCATGGGTTATAAATTTGATATTTAAGCAAATGAAACTACTCAATAAATCCATGGGGTTATACATGCTATATGCTATCGTGGTATTGCTGATTGCCATACCTGTTTTGTATGCGGCCATACAGCATCGCATTTTACATGAGATGGATGAAAGCCTGGCAGAGCAAAAAGCTATCATCACCAGTAAACTGGAAAACGCAGATGAAGCTGGTATTTTAGCCTGGTTGCAAAACATCCAGCCAGGGGTGACCATTGTGCCATCGGTAAAACAAACCAATGGCAAGGATCGATTTTATACCATCACCAGTTACGATAAAATCAGCGATGAAAACAGTCCTTACCGGATTATGGAGTCTACCATTCAGCTTCACAACAAGGCTTATCAAATACAGATAAAAAGCTCGTTGCTGGATACCGTTGACTTAATTGAAAGCATCGTACAGATTGTAGCTTTGCTGATACTTTGTATCATAGCAGGGCTGGTATTGATCAATCGGTTGCTTGCTAAAAAACTCTGGAAGCCATTTTACAACACCATCAATAAACTGAATGATTTTAAAATAGAGCAAAATGAAGGCTTGCATTTTGAAAAAACCAACATAGCAGAGTTTACAGATTTGAACAATGCCATTACCGCTTTAACCAGCCGCAATAAAGAAGTTTACCAATCGCAAAAAGAGTTTACTGAAAATGCAGCCCATGAAATGCAAACGCCGCTGGCCGTTTTGCAGTGCAAGCT
>JBBQKO010000146.1:0-10604 GCA_038327005.1 Chitinophagales bacterium
CGGCACTAACCCGGCTATTAGAAAAACGATGTTGTATTTATTCAGGAATCCAACTGCAAAACCAATGGCTGCCCAGATTAGCCATTTGCTGTGGTTGCTTCCGATATACCTGATATAAGTAAAGTAGAGAAACGTCCAGCAAAGGATATCAAACGAGTTGGGTTGATACAGCATATTCATGCGCATGATCACCGAAAGCATAACTGCCAGTGCGCCTAAAACCAACGCAAATATATTTCCGCCGAGTGTTTCGATGGCTTTCCATACCACCACCATCGTGAGTGCGCCAAACAACGCAGGGAAAAATTTTATCCAGAAAACGCTGTTACCCAATTGCAATATCAGCCACGATATCCAGGAGGTAAATAGGGGGATAGATTCATATCCCCACGCAAGATGTTTGCCCTGGTCTAGGTGCAGGTATTCATCCCGGTGCAAATCATATTCGGGGTTGAGAAGGAAATACTGTAGTACCATTTTAGCTATTACAAAAAAGTATAGCAGCAATGATTTCTTTGATAGAATGCTTTCCATTGTGTGTTGATATTTTTATAAACCTATCCCTTTTTTTCATTTGCTTTCAGCACACGGATGAAATTTTCACTACTAATTTTTTTCAAATCTTTATTAGAATACCCGAGCTTTTTTAATTCAGTTATGATGACCGGGTAGCAGCTTACATCCGTTAGTTGCAGCGGGAAAGATTCTGCACCATCATAGTCGGCACCAATGCCTACATGATCTACGCCAATTAATTTTGCAATGTAATCGATGTGTTTGATGAGTTGGCTCAATGGCGGGCGCAATGCATTGGCCGCTGCGGGATATAGCGTAAAAAGTTGGATGGTAGCTATATCATCATCGCCACCCAACAGTGCCGTCAATGAATCGAGTATAGCTTTGTGCTGGCTGATGAATAGTTGCTTTTTTGCCTCGTAGCTACTATCTACAAAGCCACTGTAGAAATTTACAAATACCACGCCTCCGTTTTTAGCGATGGCTTTTAGCTGTTCGTCTTTCAGGTTTCTACGGTGTGGCGCCAATGACCAGACACAGCTATGGGTTGCTATTACCGGACGGGTGGTTACGGCCATTACATCTGCAAATGTTTTTTCACCCGCATGCGATACATCCACCATTACACCTGCCTCATTTAAACGGGCTACAATTTTTTTCCCCATTTCGCTTAAGCCTGGCTGTGGCAGTGAATCTTTTCTGGTTACTTCGTCTCTCGCAGACGTAGCCCAGGTAGTACTGTTGTTCCAGGTAAGCGTAAGGTATTTCATACCGCGGTTAATCAGGCTATCCAGCAGATCCATGCGTTCTTCAATCATGTGGCCACCTTCCACCCCAATCATGGCTGCCAGTTTTTTTTGCTGCATCGCTTTTTTTAATTCGCTCGAATTGGTTACAAAGGCCATTTTTCCGGGGTTTCTTTGTATCAGCGATAGCAATGAGTCGATCTCCCGGTTAGCACGGGCAAAGGCTTTGCCTTTACCATAAATTTCACCGCACCAGATCGAAAAAACCTGGGCACCTAAATTTCCATCCGATGCTTTTAGCAGATCAAAATTAAGAGCAGGCTGGTGGATGGCTAGATCGGCTCCGTTTTCAATTTGTTTGGATAGCACATCATTGTGTGTATCAATAAAAGTAAACCTGCCCTTTTGTGCCACTGCAAAAAAGCAATTGGTGAGTAATAAAAAAAGTGCCGTGTATTTCAACATATGTAGTGTTTTAAACCAATACAAAAGATTGGTGCTGTAAAATATATATAATTTGGGATAGTGCAGGCCGGTAGTTTTAGTGAACGTGAAAATGGATTGTTGAATGGTGGTCATCCGGGTAACTTATTGAAGGTATAGCTGTATTAAATAAATTTTCTTCGAAAGGTATTGAAGGCTGAGGGCTAACAATGCAATTCTATTTGAGGAATCATCCTGCATCCAGATGGAAGTAGTTGGTTCAGTGAAGGAACTTTCAGGTAGCAAAATACGTTGTGTTAGAGCACTAGCGGAAACGTTGCCGTAAGTATTGAAATGAGGTTGGACATCATAAAGTGATATTAATGAAAGCCAATGCCAGTAAGGATTGAGCAAATATTCAGTCCATTTTAAAATAAACAATCCGTCTTTAAATTGCATTCAACCGTTCCGGTTTCGCATTTACCTTTGCTTTATCAAACAGAAAAACACCTGTTGATTAGAGTAAGTTTTTAGCAATTAAAAAATAGCTGCAACTATTTTAGCTTACCGACAAAGCGCACAAAAGCGTCTCCAACTATTGCCTGCCAGGATGAATGAATACCAACGTTGTCTACATTTTTTTACAATTAGAACATGCGAACAGACAACAGGTTAGTTGGGAGCAAAATTTAAAAATTATTATTAAAAAAATTAAAATTATTAAAAATGAAAAAGTTTAAAAACATGGTATTAACGCTTGTTGCAATGGTAATATCTGCAACAGCGATCAATGCAAAAACAATTGACCCGATTAACACAGTAAAAGTTGCTGAACCATTTACAGTAAAGTACATTGGTAACGATGGCGATTACCTGTTATTTCAGGTGATAGTTAATTCTAACAATACGAAAGAAACTTCTATTGCTGTGTCAGATAAGTCAGAAGGAGAAATTTATTCTTCTGATATTAAGTCTACCTACAAAGCACAGACTTTTAAAATTGAAAAGAGAGACAACCAGGAATTGGATTTTAAATTAGTGATTGGCAAAGAAGTTTATTCAAGGTCATTTGCTATTTTCCCAACCGTTTCTTTGGAAAAAGCAAAATAGTTTTATAGCTGGTATTCTAGCTGAATACTACTTGTTTGTTGCAGAAAACTAACACACTTATCTTCAATGCCTGTATGTTGCTACTTTGCTTCATGCAGGCACTGTTGTTTGTAATATTCTAGTGTTCTGTTAAGCCTAAAGTGGCTCAAAAAGATAACATGAATTTTAGGCACTATCCGATAGCTATCGGATTACACGAATTAAGCATTAACTACTGTATCAATGCGGGTTTTATAATTCGAATGGTAAAATAAATAGTACGCTAATTTAAAGTGAACGCAGCACCAGGAAAAAGTTCATAACTGCTTACGCTATCGATGGTTATTTATATTTTCATTTCATTGAATCCGCCTCATTTTTACCCGCCTTGTAGCCTTTGATTGAATAGTAAAGAATATAGAGGTAGCAAGGAATCATCAGGGCACAGAAAACCAGTTGAAAATTATAGGTCTCTTTCAAACTGGCAAAGGCTTTCGGAATGATTGCTCCGCCTGCAATACCCATGATGAGGATAGCCGATCCTTTTTCTGTAAATTTTCCCAGTCCGCTGATGGCCATTGGAAATATTGCCGGCCACATCAATGCATTTGCCAAACCAAGCGCAGCAACAAAACCTACTGACAGATATCCTTTGGTAAGATAGGCTGCAATGGTAAAAGCGATGCCCAATATTGCGGATACTTTTAATGCAGCTTGCTGCGAAATATATTTGGGTATTGTAAACAAACCAATCACGTAGCCCAGCAGCATTGCACCTAAAGTAATGGATGTAAAATACTTGGTATAATCGGTTGAAATACCAAATCCTTTTCCGTAAGTTCCAATGGCATCCCCGGCCATAACTTCTGCACCTACATAAAAGAAAATGCAAACAGCACCCAACCATAAATGTGGAAATTGGAACAGGCTGTTTTTCTGTTTTCCTCCAGCCGCACTTAGTTCCTGCACATTGGCTTCAGCAGATTTTATTTCCGGCAAACCCGACTTCATAATCCAAAATCCCAATAGCACCAACACCACTGCCATGATTACATAAGGAGTATAAATTTTAGCAGCAAATTCACTTAGAATGGCATCCTTTGAAGACTGGTTCGTAGCGGCCAATACTTTTCCTTCCAGCTCGTTGATGCCCTTCAATACAAATGCACTCAATACTATCGGACTGATGATACCGGCTACTTTGTTGCAGATGCCCACGATGCTGATGCGCTGCGCAGCACTCTCAATGGGGCCGATGATACTGATGTATGGATTGGAGGCGGTTTGCAACAACGACAGACCAGACCCGATTATAAACAGCCCCAGCAGCGACATTGGGTAGTTTCTGTGGGTGGCATATTGTCCAAATAAAAAGGTGCCAATTGCCATTACAAACAATGCCATTGCCATCCCTTTTTTCATGCCGGTTTTTTCCAATACCCAAGAGGAGGGTAGCGCCAGAAAAAAGTAAGCCATGTAAAAAGCAGTCGTTACCAAAAAGGCTTTGGAATCAGTATCCAATCCGAAGGCTAGTTTTACATAAGTGATCAATGGCCCGTTGAGCCAGGTAACAAATCCAAAAACAAAAAATAATATTCCGATGATTACGATGGCGTTTCCTGAACTCTTGTTAGATGACATTGGTTGATGGTTGATGGTAAAATAAAGTCTATCCAAATAACTCTCCTTTAGGAGACGGGGGTACTAAATACAGGGATACTTCTTGCTGAAGGGCTTCTTCTTTGTTGATTAATTGTTTTAGCAGTTCAAGTTGGTTATTGCACCTTATTAAATTATGGCCTTCATACTTCGAACCGTAGTAAATATCGTCATTGATATAATCGGTTAAAAACCGAATGGCTTGCATATAAATCATAAATTTACCGGCGTACACAAAGTGTTTTTTTTCTTCTGGGGTTAGTTCATCTTTCATTTCACTCAGGTAGCCATCCACGATGGCTTGAAAATATTCTTCCCGTATTTGGATTTTTGAGAAGTCTTTTTCTTCTTCGCTTACCGGTGACAAATAGGTTCGGAGCATGTCGCCCACATCGCTGATAAAATAGCCGGGCATAACGGTATCAAGATCAATTACGCATAGCCCTTTACCATTTTTATCAAATAGTACATTGCTGATTTTTGTATCGTGATGCGTAACCCGCTTTATAAAACGGGGATTGGTTTTTAGTTTGTTGAAAATTTCAACAATGTTTTTTTGTGCCTTTATAGTATCAATCGAATCCCGGCAGTTGGAAATCCGGCTGCTGTTTCCTTGTTCCAGCGCCTGTTCAAATTGATGGTAACGAAGCGTGAGATTGTGAAAATCGGGAAGCGTAATATTCAGTTGATTGGTATCAAAACCAGCAAGCAATTTGGTGAACTTGCCAAACTGCCGGGCAGCTTCAAACGCAATGTCAGTATTGTCTACTGTATCAAACGTTACTGAGCCGGATACAAACTTAAATAGCCTGAAATAACCTTTGCCTGGTATTACTACCAACTCTTCATTGTGTAACGTGGCTACCGGATTTACAAAAAGATAATCCGGAAAATGGGCTTTAAAATAAACCTTCAATTGATAAAGGTTTTCAGCGATCATTACCGGTGATGTAAAAACAGTGTCATTTATTTGTTGAAAAATAAACTGTTCATCACTACAGTCCACAATCCAGGTATGGTTAATGAGTCCGTTTCCAAATGGTCTGATAGTGCAATCGGTTTCTGAAAGGCCGTAATGTTGAACGATAGAGCTACTCATATTGCAAGGTTAACATTAAATAGATTTATCAAACTTAGTGAACAGATTGGATTAATTGTTGGGCAAACGTTTGTGTGATTTTATAATGATCCAATTTTATTTATGATGAATCACCAGTTGCGGCTCTAAAATAATTTTATAATAGGTTAGGTTTTCATTTGCAGCTTTGTCTTTGGATAGTAAATCCAGCATAATCTCCATGGCTTTTTGCCCTTGTTGGTAAGAGAATTGTTCTACCGAAGCCAGCGGCGGATGAGCAGAATAATTACTGATGGGTAAATTGGCATAGCTTACAAAACTGATGTCTTTGTTGATTTTAAGTTTCATTTTTTTGGCGGCATTTACAGCATCCAGCAACACATAATCATTGAAAGCGATGATGGCTGTCGGCTTGTTTTTCAGCATCAACAATTTTTCGGTTATTTTATAAACACTTTCCGTGCTAAGGTCGCAGGACATAATCAGTGATGGGTCATATTTAAGTCTTGCCTTGGTCAACGCATTCCGATAGCCTTCTACCCGTTCTTTGCTGGCCAGCAAATTCATTGGGCCGTTAATCATCCCAATTGTTTTATGCCCTAGTTTTCGTAAAAAATTATAGGCTTGTGTAGTGCCAGAAGCCATATTGCAGGCTACATAATGGATGTTTTTCATATTGGGTATGCGATCAAAAAACACTACCGGGATATCATACTTTTTTATGTTTTCAAAATGATCGTAACTCACGGTGTTTTTGGCAATGGATACAATTAATCCATCCACCCTGTGATTTTTCATCGTTTCCACCAATTGCTTTTCACGGTCTGCATCATCATGCGATTGCCCCATTAATACAGTATAGTTGTTTTTATTAGCACAATCTTCAATACCACTGATAGCGGATGAAAAGAATGCTTCCGATAGTTCGGGTAGTATAACGCCAATGGTAAACGTTTTTCGTTGCTGAAAAAATATGGCAGTCTGGTTGGGTTCATAATTTAATTCCTTCGCCAGGTTTTTTACATTTGTTTTGGTTCTTAAACCAATGCTTTTATGATCATGCAAGGCACGGGAAACCGTGGAAGGCGAAATATTTAGTCTGCTTGCGATTTCCTTTATGGTAATAACTTTGTCCATTTATACAATTGTTTTGCTAAATGTAAATAAAAAATAATAACACAAACGGTTGCGTTATTTTTAGAACGGTTTCAATCAGCAGGCAGCAAAGTACAATCAATGAATATGCGTAATTAAAATTAACTTACAGCCCACTTAAATATTTATGCGTTTGTTGCTTTTCCGGGGAATTTTTGCAATTGATTATTAGAAGCCCTGTATTATTTAAAACATACTAACCACAAACTAATTATATCAATCATTTAAAAAGGAAATAAAATGGAAATGAAATTTAAAAGCAGGTATGCGGTTGGTCCGGATGAAGTTAGAAAGATGGATACCGGCCAATTGAGAAAAAACTTTTTGATCAAGAAAGTTTTTGATGCAGACAAGCTGCTGCTGACACTGAGCCACTACGACCGTTACATTGCTGGCGGGG
Source organism: Chitinophagales bacterium (assembly GCA_038327005.1). Lineage (GTDB taxonomy): Bacteria > Bacteroidota > Bacteroidia > Chitinophagales > Chitinophagaceae > Ferruginibacter. The sequence continues at coordinate 7,067 of JBBQKO010000146.1, forward strand.
CAATGCCTGTTGCAGATGCCATTGAGCTAGTAACGCCGGCAGAATTAAAAGCTGCTTACTTTTTGGAGCGCCGTGAAATGGGCATCATCAATGTAGGTGGCACAGGAACCGTAATTGCCGACGGGGTGGAGTTTACACTTGATTTTAAAGAAGGTTTGTACCTGGGTAAGGGAACTAAGAAAGTACAGTTTTTATCGGCTGATAAAAATACGCCTGCCAAATTTTATATTAATTCTGCACCGGCGCATCAAACTTTTCCCTCAAAAAAAGTGGCGCTGCACGAAGCTGAAAAAGTAGAACTAGGTAGCGCAGCCACCGCCAATCATCGTATCATACACAAATTGTTAGTGAATAGTGTAGTGCCCACCTGCCAGTTGCAAATGGGAATGACGGAATTGAAAAGCGGTAGTGTTTGGAATACCATGCCGCCGCATACCCATGACCGCAGGATGGAAGTGTATTTTTATTTTGAAGTGCCGGACGGACAATCTGTTTGCCACTTTATGGGAGAGCCACAGGAAACCCGGCATATTTTTATGCAGAATGAACAGGCCGTCATTTCTCCCAACTGGAGTGTTCATTCCGGGGCGGGTACTTCCAATTATACTTTCATTTGGGGCATGGCCGGCGAAAACCTGGACTATGATGATATGGATCGTTGCGCTATTACCGATCTTAAATAAGGATGGTTTAATTGCAGCAAAATTTTATATAATACGAATCGTCGCAATATGAAAAAAATCACTCTTCTTCTCACAACCAGTTTCATTTTATTGGGCGTAAGTGGCCAGGTAAATGCAAATAAAAAAGCTGGCAGACCTAATATTGTGATCATTATTTCAGATGACCATGCCTACCAGGCAATCGGTGCCTATGGCAGCACATTGGCAAAAACACCCAATATAGACCGGTTGGCAAAAGAGGGGGCCATTTTTAATAAAGCCTATGTTACCAATTCCATTTGTGGGCCAAGCAGGGCCGTTATTTTAACCGGAAAATACAGCCATAAAAATGGCTTTATCGACAATGATAAATCTGTGTTTGATGGCAGTCAGCAAACCTTTATTAAGCAATTAACACAAGCTGGCTATCAAACTGCGTGGATCGGAAAATGGCATCTGACCAGTATGCCGGAAGGATTCAGTTATTTTCGGATACTACCCGGACAAGGGCAATATTACAATCCCGATTTTTTACTCGCAGATGGTAAACGGCAGCGGTATGAAGGTTATGTGTCTAATTTGATTGGAGATTTTTCAGAAGATTGGTTAAATCAGCGGGATAGCAGTAAACCTTTTTGCCTGGTGATTGGGCACAAGGCGGTACACCGCACCTGGATACCCGATACGGCTGACTTGGGCAGGTATGATCAGGTTAATTTTCCCTTGCCTGCTAATTTTTACGATGACTATAAAAACAAGAAGGCGGCTGCCATTCAGGATATGAGCATTTCGAAAACCATGCTGATGGATTATGATTTGAAAATGAAGATGAATGATTCGGATAAGGTAGGATTCGAACGATTGAACCCCAGCCAACGGAAAATCATTGAACCCTATTATCAAAAAATTGAAGATGATCTGAAGGCAAGAAATTTAGTGGGTAATGCACTCATGGAGTGGAAGTTTCAACGATACATGAAGGATTACCTGAACACGGCGCAGTCCGTCGACCGCAATGTTGGTCGTACACTTGATTACCTGGACCAACATCACCTGAAAGAAAATACCCTCGTTGTTTATATGTCGGACCAGGGCTTTTATTTGGGCGAACATGGCTGGTTTGATAAGCGCTGGATGTATGAGGAGTCATTCAGAACACCGATGCTGGTGCGTTATCCCGGTGTGGTAACTCCTAACAGTAGTATCAATCAAATGGTGATGAACCTGGATATTGCCCCTACGATGCTGGATTTAGCAGGCGTAGCTATTCCCCCGGAAGTACAAGGCAAATCGATGTTGCCTTTGTTTCGCAAACAAATTGCACCCTGGCGAAATGAGTTGTATTATCATTATTATGAAACCACGGTACACAATGTTTCGCCTCATTTTGGTATCAAAACAAATCCGTATAAATTGATTCGTTTTTATGAAAAAGTAACTGGCTGGGAATTGTACGATCTGGCAACCGATCCACATGAAATGAACAATCTTTATGGAAAGAAGGGTTTTGAAAAAATTACTGTCCGTTTAAAAGAGCAACTCAATAAATTAATTAATGAGTACGACGATGCAGAGGCGAAAGGGATATTGAAGGAGGAGCTTAAAATGCAATAATTTAGACTGAGTGATCTATTCAATGATTCAGGGCGATTAATGGGTAACGGAAGAAGAGTTGATTTTGGGAGACTAAATTATCAAACCAACTGTGCAGGGTAATAATGGTTTATGGCTATCCGCAATATGGTGGCAAGGATAGATGGTTAACCAAAGCCGACCTAAATGATGGCGCACTCATCAGTGAAGGAACCATATCGTTGCAAAGTGAAAGTCATCCGGTGGAGTTTAGAAAAGTAACATTGTTTAACCTTTCCAAATATATGCAGAACCCTAAAAAGCTGCAGCAGGTTTTGGATCAATTGAAGAGACGGGGGATAAACTGAGCTTGCAAAAAATGATTGAAGAATACAACCATGAATAAACCAGTGTTGATTTTATTCCTTTTAGCGGCTGTGCTTACCAGTTATTCTCAGCCCGTTCGCATTGCCTGCGTAGGCAATAGCATTTCCTACGGCGCCGGCGTTGCAAACCGTGAGAAAAATGCTTACCCGGTTCAGTTGCAGGCCATGCTCGGCAACAATTACCAGGTAATGAATTTTGGTGTAAGCGGCACCACTTTACTGCACAATGGCAACCTGCCTTATCTGAACACACCCGAATATAAACAGGCGCTGCAAAGCAACCCTGACATCGTTTTTATAAAGCTGGGTACCAACGATAGTAAATTAATCAACCGCCCGTTCTACAATGATTTTGTATCCGATTATAAAGTGTTGATTGAATCATTCCGCAACACAGCTCATCATCCACGAATTATATTGATGCTGCCGGTTCCTTCACTTTTAGAAGACAGTAGTTCCATCTATAACCCGGTTATAAAAACACAAATCATTCCACGGATACAGCAAACCGCTTTTGAAACCGGTTGTGAAATTATTGATTTGTATTCCCTCCTCATCAACAAGGCTGATTTATTCCCTGATAAAATTCATCCTAATTCATTGGGTGCAACGCTTATTGCCAAAAGATTATATGAAGCAGTAAAACTGCAAGCGCAAAAACCATTTGATATCTTCTCAAAAATAAGCAGCGTAAAAATCATCAGTAATTTTTACGGTTTTGAATGTGCCGATTTTACTTTCAACAACCGCATTTGCAAAATTGTAAAGCCTAAGAAAGCAGTTGCAGGTTTGCCGTGGATATGGCGGGCAAGGTTTTGGGGACACGAACCTCAAACGGAAATAGCATTGCTGGAAAGGGGTTTTCACATTGTATATTGCGATGCCGCCGAATTGTATGGAAATCAGGCCGCCGTTGAT
>JBBQKO010000147.1:0-10585 GCA_038327005.1 Chitinophagales bacterium
CTTTTTTAGTTCTTTGAATAGTACACTCAGGTTCATACTCATGTTGGCAATCCCTTTCTGGTCATTGATTTCTTCCCGGATAGCAATCCCTTTCAATAAATATTCTGTGGCTTTTACCAGATTGCCGTTTTGTATATACTCGGTGCCAAGGTTGTTGTAGGCCATACCCACACTTTTTTTATTGTTGTATTTTAATCCAATTTCAATTGCTTTATTATGGTATGCAATAGACTCGGCACTTTTATTCCAGTCGGAATATAGATTGCCCATACTGGTGTACAAATTGGTGAGTATAGCTTCTTTGTTGTATTTATTTGCAAGTATCTCCACCTCTTTATAATTAGAAAGTGCTTTTTCCATATTATTAAAAGTCATGTAAAAAATACCGAGGTTATTATACGCATCTATTTGTCCGTCTACATACTTTAATTGATTGGCTAATTTGAGGGCATTGGTAATATTTTGTATCGCCTTTGCAGAATCTGTATTGACGTATTGTATGGCCAGGTCCACCAATAGATTTACCTTGTTGGTATCCGGAAGGGCAGTAGCAATTTTCTTTTCTAAACTGTCGATGCGTTTGTTCTGCTGCGCCTGCACATAGGCAAATGAAAAAAAAATCATCAAAACTAAGGTGGCAATCCGGTGAAGCATGTGTTTTCTGATTAAGCTGACTACAAGTTTAATGCATTTAAGCAAGCTGACATTAAAAAATATTGAACTACTGTAATACCAATACCTTACTGATGAACAAAATTTCGAAAAGCTACTGTTCTGCGTGATCCTATTCCGGTATTATCTGCAAACAAAAAAAGAGGTCTGTTGGCCTGGCAATGGCTTGGTTACGATTTCATTAGCAACCATATTCCAGCCGGATTTGTTTTTTGGAAGGGTTTTGTTGATCACAACAAACAGTCGCTTTATCAATTGTAAAAGGCGGGGCAACATATAGATTAAGGCAGTTACTAAAAAATCAAGGAGTTGAATTGCTTTTTAAGATGCCCGCATAGTACGAATCTTTTGCGTGTAATGAACCTTTGGTTGTTTGCCCTTAACTTTCAGGACGATGCATTTTAAAAATGAATCGTCCTAAAAGTCAAGTTTATTCTAGGTTGGGTGATACGCTTCGTCGGTGGTAGTTGATGCTGCCAATTGGATTGGGTAGTGTCTTTCATCACCAGCAAACTACCATGTTCTAAAATTATTGATACGGTTTCTTTGGTCTCTTTGTGTTTGAAAACAAATTTCCGTTCTGCTCCAAAGCTCATTGAGCCGATTGCTCCGTTTTTTTGTAAATCCTTTTCAGCATCGCTGTGCCAGGCCATGCCTTCACCTCCGTTGTGGTATAAATTGAGCAAACAGGAATTGAAGTTTTCTCCGGTTCGTTCTTCCGCAATTGATTTTAGTTCCAGCAATTCCTTAGTCCAAGGCAATGCTTTCTTTGTAGTGTTCGAATAGGTATATTCAAAATCCTGGTCGCCATACCAGGCCACTTTCCGTTTGGTAACGATTAGCTTTCCATAGATAATCGCCTCGTCATTTTTCCATTCGATTGTTTTGTATAAACCATCAAAATATTGGGTTGCCTCCCGGTGTGTAAATAGCTTTCCATAATAATTTACAATCCCGTCTTTGGGTAATAAATTTTTTGAGCTGTCTATTTCGTTGTTGAATAAATCCATTTTTGATAAGCTGTTTTCATACAATGCCCGCAAGGCCGAAATCCGTTTTGAATGGCTTCGTTGGCTGATGTAAAGAATATCCTGTTGGCTTCTTTCAATCGTTTACCTGATTTACATTGTAAGGTTCCGTATATTTTTAGTTGTCTATTTCCGCCCAGGCAAATTTCTTTTTGTTTGATTTTCTTTCTTAAATCTTTGCCGGCAATTTCAGTATGAATGATCATTTACTAATTCAGTACATCGTGAAAAATAATTCCCAGTGTATGCCGTTCTCCGTGATGTACTTCGCTAACGCCGTGTTTCATATTTACACGATAATAGCCCTTGCTCCCCTTTACTGGCCGAAAGTTAGTTGTAAAAATCAGCCGATTTCCTTTCCAAGTGGGCATCATGTCCACAGGCATGTATTACGCTGGTTTCTTTTCCATTGTACATGGTTTTTACTTTGGATGCAAAGGGTAAGTCGTTTATTTCCTCAACAGGCAAAGCGTCCATATCAGCCTCTCAATGCTATTACTGGTCTGGGTTTATCGCCTTTTAAAATACCCACCACACCAGTAATTCCCACTTTGGTTTTTACTTCAATGCCCAACAATTGTAAATGTTTGGCAACGAGCCCGGCAGTACGAAACTCCCTGTTTCCTAATTTAGGATTTTGATGAATGTCGTGCCGCCAGGCAATTACTTTCTGTTCAGTTTTGTCCGCACTTTTTTTAATGAGTTTACTATAGTTGCTTTTTTGTGCCAAAAGCTGAAAAGAAAATACATGTAACAATGCTAACAATAGCAGGGTTGTTTTTTGATTTATCATTTTTAATTTTTTTTTGTTTGGTTAAAAAATTAAGGAAATACTGATGTGGGTTTGAAAAAATACTTAAATTAAAACTGCTTAAAACGTCAGGTTACTGAATGATGGAAAATATTCGAATAAAATCGACTAAAAATTTGCAAAGCCTTATGGGTGATTTTGCAGAAATGCCCTTGTACGATTTGGAATATTTCAGCAATGGAATTTTGATTCTGTCTCTGATCTTTTCGCATTGTAAATAAGAAAAATGAATTCGCTGTGGCAGGAGGTTTGACATTCGTTCGTCCAAAACCGAAGCCGACCCCAATCAATATCTGGTGAAAAACTAAATTGGAAGATAACACTTAGATTCAACTAAAAGTCAAATTACTAACAATCAAGCCGAAGCTAAAGCGGATAGTGAAAATGCGGCTGAAAAATCCAGTGTTCTGTCCTGCTTGCAGCAAACCTAATATGCGAACAGCTAACCTGCTGTTGTGATGTGGGTAGACCTCTTGATAGGAGAAAGTAGGTAATTTTTTATGATCAAACCAGTTGCATGGTGAGTTGGACTTAGGATATGGATACTCACTTATGGCTCTTTGGGGAGCAGTGTGTACTGTCCCCTTTCCTCAATTGGCAGCGGTTTTTTATCTTTCAAAAATACATAGCTTTCCCATTTTGCATAAGTACTGACAATCCTTTTTTGCTCAAGAATAAACCAACCTTGCTGGGATTATTGAATATTTAATTACTGAATTTTTTGTACGAAACACGCTACAAGAAAAACATTAATAGTATGAAATGTTGCTTTTTTTATATGAATTGTGTATCAGAAGAATCAGGAATCCAAAAAGCACAGCTCCCACAATCAGAACGTTATTCACCAGCCCTTCCACCGAAAATGATAACTTTATTAAGATAGTTGAAATGACAAAACCAGAGTTCCTGATGATTTTATGAAACTTGTCTGAATGAAAGAAGGAGAACAAAAGTAGCATCACATCAATGATAATTAAGAGCATAAAGAAATCCTCAAAAAATATATTATTGATATTTTTGAAAGTGTTTAGATGGTTCCACTTATCCTGAACGGAAGCGATGAGCCAATTGGTAAACGAGTACACTGCAAGCACGACTAAAACCGGAACCAAAGCAGTTGCAACTCTTTTTTTCAATTTAATGAACTTGTCTATTCGAACCTTTTCTTCAGGCTTTGGTGTGCTTTCTTCGCCACCCTGTTGTTCTATTTTTTTATAGAACAGTTGTATTAAAAAAAACAAAATCAGCGTAGTTGCTACGTCGTAGGTGAACTGCAGATCATTTTCTAATTTGAACCACCCGGATGACAGTTCGATGTTACCGATGTCTTTGAAAATCCTCCTGATTACAATCAGTGTTATGATTTCGTATTGCTTACCTATGTAAATTGAGATTGACTTTGGCAGGTAAAAGACTAACAAGAACACTTCATAAACCAGAATGAAAGAGAACGGTGTATATACTGCAGCGATTGGATTTTTTGTGAGTTTTGAAGTAATATGAATTATGTCCTGACTAACCAGAAAAATAACGAGTAAATGCACCAGGTAACTGATAATCGCAATTCTAATAATGATGTGCTCTGTTTGTTCCCTGAACTTTTCAGATAAAAATTTGTCAAATATTTTCTTCATAAATTGGATAATTGAACCTGTTTAGATTCCATAAAAATGGCCGAAATTAATTGTAGGCTGTTTATTGCCAAAAGAAACTAACAACCACCAGATCAATATCAAAGCGTTTATAATTTTGATGATTTCAATTGTTGCATCGTATTATAATTAGACGTTTATTGAAACGAATGGTTCAGTAAAAAGGATATTTTTTTATTTTATATTGCATTTTGAATGACCTTTTGCACTCTATTCGCTGCCATCGGTCGGGGGCTGTGCGATGCAGTGGTGGTTGGTAATTGTGTATCCTGTTGCTTAATTGAAAATATAAAGCTGACATTAACAGCTAAAGACAAAATTAAAATGCCGTGCTGCAAGTACTGCTGATATTCAATTGTAGCTGATCGTAGTTGTTGCAGCAGCTCTTTTCACTTTAAATCTTTGCACAATTCGCTTGCATGGTTTTGCTACCCGATAATTTTTCCATTTTTAAAATAGCGGTACAGAGAGCATTTCGAAGCACCTTTAATTTTTATCTGACTGGTGTGTTGGGCTGATCGGAGCAGTTAGTGAGAATTTTAATCAACTCATTTCTATTTGAAGTAATTATGTTATACCATCTTTACGGTAAGACTCAGTATTTTTATTAGATGCTTTTTTGTTTCAGGATCCAAGGTATCAAACTGCCGTAAGTCGGCCATAGCGTTCATCGTAAACGTGATCAATATTAATAGTATCACTCAGCCAATACCCTCCATTTTAAAATTGCCCTGTCAAATTAGAAAGTAATAACAGTTACAAAATCGCTGAAAAAGGGATTTTAAATGTAATGCCTGGTTCTGATTCATCCAGTGCCATTGTATTAATTTGGCTCCACTTTTTGATTCCCCTTCTGTGGCAATGTGTTTGTCACTGTGCTTTGCTTTTAAAGTATAAAGTCAATTGCAAATTTTTTTAATGAATTTGAAATGGTTGCTGTATGCATTATCCCATTGTATTAACCAACTGCCATTATCTTTTGATGCGCCTGCAACAGGCAAAAATCTATCCGTTTAATTTACTTTAATTAAATATTCACCATCAGTTATTATTTGGCTGAATGATGCCTTGCAACACAACGGGCTGCAAATAAACATTGAAACTTTATTCCTGGTAACTAAATTTCCCTTCGGTTATCAATATTTTATCGCTTGCATTGCCACCCAATTCGCCGGTAAGTGTTGCTTCTATTATGCTGGGGCTTTTGCTGCATTTGGTTACATTTATTTTCATTGTAAATCCCATCATGCTGCCATACAGATAGTTTTCGTTAGTGATATTTGCCAACTGCACTACACTATTATTGTCATTGCCTTCCACTATATCATACTGGCCAGGGGTGGTTATATTATACAGGTTAATATTAAATGCCTGCTGGTTTTTATCTGCCCCGCCTTTGTTGCCGGCTATTAAAATTGCTTTATTATATCCATCCGGGTCAAAGGCACCGAATATGCCATTATCTGCAATCCATTCTTTGCCATTAATTTTCATGCTTAAATTATTTTCTGCACTTTTTGAAACGGCAAAAACCGCCGTTATATTCGGTGCATTATTACTATTGTTGCAAGCAACGATTCCTATGATGATGCTTATTGCTAACACTATCTTTTTGTACATACAGTCTATTTTTTAATGAATAAATTTCAGTTTACTTGTAACGCTGCGGGAGATATTTCTGCCATCATCACAATGCTGGTAAGAGTGGTTATTTGATACATAATATGCTGGCCATCTTCCGCTATATCAATCAGTGACTCATGGTTCATAAAAAAACTACCTTGCAAAATAAACAGTTTGAAGGGATGACTGCATTGCACTTTGCAGCAGCTTCAAACTATTCATCTACTAAGTCTTTATAAACTTAGGTGCATTATAAAGGCTGCATGCTTTAAATGATAAAGTATGTTTATCCTCAACTGCACAGCACTTTTGTTTGTGTTTTGTGTATTCAATAACTCGCCACAGCTTTGTGGTAAACAACTCCGTTTTACTGGTTACTTTTTCCCTTTTTCGAAGTGTTATTGCTATTAGCATTTCTAAAATTGAAAGGCAGATTTGACGAACTTTTTATTAAAAAAGATTATAGTCTTTGGTAAGTAATTGTTCCCTGCCCTTCAGTGCCTGTCCAGGTCATTTTATTACCGCTGATTGAAAAAGTGTAGGTTTGACCAACTGAAAAATCTTTTAAAGTAGAGATAGTTATTTTATTTCCCTGGACTTTCCAATTGGTTTTGCTGTAGAGCTTTTCCTGAATTTTTTTGTATTTTTCTTCGCAGCCGCTTGATGCTGTGTTTTTCCTGTAGGTGCCATCTGCATTAATTTCCCAAAATATTTTTGTGGCACAAGGGCGTTGTTGTAGCAGTGCTTTATGAGAATCAAACGTTTGGCCACCAAAGCTTGAGATGTTCGATACTGTTTTCCATTTGCCAACAGGGCTTTGGGCAGTGCAAAAACCAATTGTAAAGAGAGTGAAGGTTGTAATGATTAGTTGTTTCATAATATTTTATTTGTTTGTAAAATGAGTAGCGTGTTTATGGTTTACACCAGCCTTTAGACCATTTTAGTAATTTATCGTGGCTTAACCAATCGCCGAATTTAGCAGCCTGGTAGGCGGATTGGCAAAGTTTGATGAAGGAGGAATAACTGGTAAAGTAATATCTTTTTTACAAGCGCAAACGAAGGCTAAAACAAAAGCTTGCAATAGCAGCAGAAATACCCTTTTCATACGATCATCTTTTTAATAAAGCACTAACTTAACACCCGCAGGTTACCCGCAAAAGGCTCAATCACTTAACAACAAAACAAATCGCTCAACTGCCTATTTAGCATTTATAAAGTATATTTGAAACAACATTGTACATGATAACCTGTAATCTGTATGACAAATAAAATTTGCTGCATGGTGGTGAATGGTGACGAAATAAACAGGCCAACGACCGTGTCACTTTTAAGTGAATATGCTTTTATCAAAATAATAAGCATATTTGATTCGCCGGTAAAAGAATTGGCTGTAATAAAACAACGGGCACCGGAGGTTTTATTCTTAGTTATTGATATGACCGAAAAGAGTAGCTTACAATTTTAGCAACAATTACTGCATCTACCCGCCTGCATCTTCAGCACTTTTTACCCTGACTACGCAGTCAAACGTTTTGCAATACCAGTGCATGATTTTTTAGAGAAGCCATTAAAAGTAGATCACTTTGCAAAAACAATAGAGCGATTGAAAGAGTTGATGAAAACCAGCCAGCAATCAGAACTGCTCAATCACACTTTAGGTGCCGATAGTATTTTGATTAACATTGGTAAGGGGCAACTAAAACAGCACCTGCAGGAAATTATTTACTTAGACGTCTTAAAAGACTATGCCGGCATGATAGCATCCAACAGAAAACACGTAGTACTTTCTCCATTGGTTACATTAATAAAGGAAAATTATTCAGCAGTTTTACACGCATTCAAAGGAGCTATGCCGAATAAAAAATATTTTATAAAAAAATAAGTCCGGGTGCGGTACTGGTAAATAATATTACATTGCCAGTTGGCAGAACTTATAAAGCAGCATTAAACGAACTTAAAGTGTAAATTTTCTATGCGAAAATATTTTTTAATTATTTCTTGTTGTATTTCAACGACTGTTTTTTCTCAAAAGCAGGGGGCAGGAATTAATTGATTCTCTGATACAGGAAATATCGCTCACAAAAAATGACACCGCTTTTATAAGGCTTTATAAATCTATAGCGGATAAATACACTAATAATAACCCGGTTAGTGCAAGAGCGTATGCAGACAAAGAAATAGCACTTGTCAATAACATGAGATGGAACAAAGGGATTGCAGTATTTTATTCGATTATTGCAACCATCTTCAGCGATGCAGGTAATTATGATTCTGCAACTATTTACAATCAAAAAGCATTGACCATACATAAAAAAATGACGATAAATTTAATGTAGCTTCTTTACTTAACAATATGGGGGTTACTTGCCTGCAGCAGTCAAAGTACACAGCAGCAGCAGCCTGTTTTTTTGAAAGCCTGAAAGCCGGGGAAGCTATTAAGAACAATAATTTGATAGCCCTGGCTTATGATAATATTTCGACAGTTTATGCCGCTGAAAAAAAATTTATAAAAGCATTGGAGTACAGTTTTAAGGCATTAAAAATAAGACAGCAGGAAAATAATACAGAAGGTATGGTGGCTGTTTTAAGCAGCATTGGCAGTAAATACGTGGAAACCGGCGACTCTGCAAATGCAGGCAACTACTTTAAAAAAGCTTTATCCTTATACGAAAAAACGGAGAATAAGCCAGGTATCGCTACGGTGTACAGCAATATATCGATGTTGTATAAAAAAGATTATAAGCTTAAAATAATGTATGAACTAAAAAGCCAGGCCATTTGGGATGAGATAGGTCCGTTAAATCTGCTTTCTATTATTAATACCGTAAATATCGGCGTAACCTATCTTGATATCGCAAGAAATGGTACCGGCGAAATAACCCCTGGTGAAAATATTCCAGCCGGCAAAACAAACCAGTTGAATAAAGCCATTGCTTATTTTGAAAAAGCAATGGCGTTAAGTAAAGAAACAAATGACATCAATAACGAAGCCTTTTTTACAGGCAACCTTGCGGAAGCGCAGGAGCTGGCCGGTGATTATAAAAATGCCTACATCAATTTCCGCTGCTACCAACGGGTACAGGATTCTGTTTACTCGTAAGAGAATAAAAATAAAATTGCCGGCATTGAAGGTCAACGGGAAGTGGTAATAAGAGATAAGGAAATCGCTTTCAACAAAATAGCATTGGCCAACCAACAAAAGCTTCGATGGGCTTTGATAGCAGGTATCAGCCTTTTGTTTATTATTACCGGTTTATTATTTTATCAAAACCGAAACCGAAAAAAAACCAACGCCACTTTAATGGTATTGAATAACGAACTGGATGAAGCCAATAAAGTAAAAGCAAGATTTTTCGGGATTCTTAGTCACGACCTCAGAAGCCCCGTTGCCAACCTTATAAACTTTTTACAATTACAACAACGGCATCCCGGCATACTCAATGAGCAACAGATAGCCAGCAGCGAAAAAAAAATAGCCGATTCTGCCGGGTTGCTTTTAGAAACAATGGAGGGTATGTTACTTTGGAGCAAAGGCCAAATGGAAAACTTTAAGCCCGAAATAAGCGAAGTGCCGGTTAATGATTTATTTATTTACCTGCAGCATTTCTTTTCAGATAATACTATAGTAAGCTTTTCGTTTATTAACAATGATAATTTAATACTGTGTACCGATGCCAATTATTTACAAACCATTATGCGAAACCTTACTGCCAATGCTATTAAAGCATTACAACAAACAACAGGAGTACAAATAACCTGGAAAGCCTAGCTGGAAAATAACAACAGCTATTTATCCATAACCGATAATGGCCCCGGCATAAACAGTGAACAGGCCAAAGCCTTATTTGATGAAACCCATGTTACCGGCACGAGGCATGGCCTTGGTTTACACATTATACGTGACCTTGCAAAAGCCATTAAATGCAATATTAATATTGAGGCCGGTAATATGCAAGGTGCCACTTTTGTTTTGGCCCTATAAATTGCAACTGCTGCCTTCCAGATTTTAGCTGAATTTTAGCTGCGTATAATATCACTAAAAATATTATGCAGGATCAACCACGGATTCGGTCGCTGCCGGAAACTTATATGCCCGATACTACCAGTGTTATATTAAGCATTAATTGACGGATAAAAGGTTGCTAACCTTTGCAGTAAGACTGTCACAGTATTCATGTCTAAAGTTGGCAACCTTAATTGCAACAAGTCAGAATAAGTTTAACATAACACCAATGACGTGTCAACTTTGATTTGTCAGAGACGAGTTCTCCTGGTGAGTCACCTTTTGGGGGTTACTCACCAGGAGAACTTGCAAATTAATACATCACTTCGTGCCTGACATGACACTAGTGCTTCTTAAAGAATAGAGACGATTCGATTTGTGACCCGATAGATCACACTTAATTTAACACTTAGTTACATTGAACTATTAGCTTCCATAGCATAAACAACGGTATCGCTGAACAACGGATAGTCAAAAGCCCCAATCCATCAGGGATCGGGACTTTTGCATTTTATTTTTGCTGATGTACTGCTTTTACTGGCTTTAAGATATCTTTCATTGCCTTTGATTTTGAAAGTGAGTTTATTTTTGGTGCAACATTCTATTCTTCCTACTTGGTGTTTTGTTAACGAGTACTTATCCGGTGCTTTTTAATCCGCTTGATAACGAGTTTATTAATCCAAGTAATCTGGTCAATATTTTGTCTTTTTCCCTGCTATTTTCATCTTCAATACTTCTCCATTGTTTCAGATAATTGATGTGTAATTGATGCAGGATTTTCAGTTTGTCATTGCGC
>JBBQKO010000148.1:0-10577 GCA_038327005.1 Chitinophagales bacterium
TTTGGCGCCCGTTGGGGATAGCAATGATTATTCCGACTTTGGCAATTGCCATTATGATTTCGATTAGAACACGACAATACATGAGTGAATTGTGCCACAACCTTGCCATCGTAGTTTGGATTTCCGCAAACAGTTATTGGATGATCAGCGAATTTTTGCACTTTGATACCTGGGTTTTATTTGGCGATTTCACATTCAAACATTTGGCCATCATCCCATTTGTATTGGGCATTTTAATACTTGGCTATTATTACTTGTGGTGGCACCCAAGGAATAAAGAAGCTTTGGAAGGGATGTAATGTTATTTGAAAGATTTTTAAAAGAAGCCTTTCTATCTGATGCTGACTGGTGTTTTCGATTGGTTCGTCATTTTATATGAAGCATGACAAATCTTTCGAAGTTTTCAACGGTAATCAATTAAAGTTCAATAGCGATTCACTGTTGAACGGAGCGTCGCCAATGAAGCTAAATCAAAGTTCATCCGCTTGTTCAATAAAATAAACGAAGTTTTTCGCTCAATCAACTATGTTCATTTCATATATCAGTTGAATGTTTTTCACTGCTGTATCTGCTCACTGTGCAGAGTATCTTGCTTTTTTATCCTCCATATAAAACCATCAATAATGTAGTGAGTTATCTGAGGTAATGCAAGCAGCGGAACAAGGATGGCGAGCAATGTATTATTCGGTTTGGTATTTGTAAAATGAAAAATACCAAATACGCCGGCGTGCTCTTTCCATACAGTAAGGTCCCACAAACCTTCTTCCAGATAGGCCAGAAAAAAGATGGCTCCAAGGAAAATAAGAATGCCATATTTACTAAACACCGCTTTGATAAATTTGCCAGCCTGTTCATCTTTAACGGTTTTTCTTTTTCCGTAAATCCAGATCAATGCCATATAAGGTATGCCGTGACTTACAACGTTCAACAAAGTAAATGCCATGTCGCCATTGAAATATACAATACCAAAATACCAGGATGCAATGGTACCTGCCACCACCGCATTGCGTGGAATATTAAAGCTGCCCTTTTGAATTGTAAACCACACTTCTTTCACCAGGTATAGCAAAAGTATCAACAGGTAACAATAAGTGATGACTGACAATAAAATTTGGGAACCGTTTATTTGTAAAAAATCTCCCTCAACAAACCAGTTAAAATTTCGATCGCCTGATAAATGCCAATACAGCAGCGGGTAAATAGTAGCTGTGTAAATAGTAATGGCATCAATGCGCCTGCTGGTAACAGTACTATCTTCCTTTCTTGCATAGATGCGCATAAATCCATATTGTTGCCGGATAAAATGAAACACCGCCAGGTAGGCCAATATACTCCAGAAAAAATGGGGACTCGATGAATACAATAATACACCGGTTACAAACGATAGAAACGGAATAATAATGAGCCTGCTTTTTTGTTCTGCAAAAATGTGCCGGTCAAAATAAGTGCGGTATAGCGTGCTGTAAACGTGGGCTACATCTATGAGCAATATCAAAGCTACCCACCAATAATCGGACATGCCGGTATCGTTTGTAAAAAATGCGGGGAATAAAAAAATAAACAGCAGCGAAAAAAATGGCGGCAACAAAATAAAGTTGGTGTCGATCCATTTATTGCCGATCCATGGTTGCGTTTGCCTCATACCTTTTTTGTTTGAAGTAAATTTTTTGCTGCGTTGATACCCTGGTAAAATGCCTCTTCAAAAATGGAGATGCCGCTTAAATCGGTATGCGCAAAGAAGACGATCTCATTGATGGGCTGTTGCATCTCTTTCTTTTCAGTACCATGAATAAAGCCCGGCTGCGGACTAATCATGGCATGGCCCCACACCCATACATCGATGTTTATAATTTGCCCGCTGGCATCCATGTGCGCCGGGGCAAGGTCGGCCATTACTATTGCTACCCAATCCTGATAACTGCGCTTGTATGCCAGTTTTCTTTCCTCCGCCGCTGTCTTTTCTGTAAGCGGATAATAGTAGGTAAGCACGCTTTTGGGCATCAACTGCTGCAACTGTTGGTGAGTTGCTTCTACATAACCAAGTGCCTTACTGTTGTACAACACATTGTCCCAACTAAGTGGAGCTCCATTTCGTTCATCCAGTTTTTTGGTTGTAATATTAGCCACCATCCAGGGTTGATAGGCAAATTTTTCTGAGAGCATTTTTCTTCTTCCACCAGCTTCATCCAATAATCGATTTGCCACAAACTGCGGTGTAGCCACAATACATTTTTTTGCATGAATGATCTTCACCTGCTTTGTATTTACATCCAGCATGCACACTTGCACTCCATCGTTGGTCAACCTGATTTTGGTGGCCAATGTATTGGTATATATTTTATTGCTGAAGCTTTTTTTCAATTGTGCAACCAGCCACGAATTACCTTCTGGCCATGTAATAACAGATTGAGGCGGAGCATTGGCTGCAATGCCTTTTCGTGCTGCAAAATAGTGAATGCCTGCCCAGGCAGAAGCTCTTCTATAATCTGTACCAAAATCATCGCGGCAACAATAATTTACATACCAATACAAATAGGGCGATGTGTATTCGTTGTTTAGCAGCCATTGCTGCATGGTAATTTTATCCAGTTGCCGGTAAGTTTCATCTTCACTGGAAACATCCACCGGAATCGCAAAAGCATCTTTTCCATCTGCTCCTCTGGCATTCCTAAAATCCTGCATTTGCTTCATGAAACTTTTTATCTGCGCTCGTTCATTTTCAGGCACACCAAAATCCGGAATCAACCCTTCCTGCCAATGGCCATTGATATACAAACGTTCCTGTGGTTCGAAGCATAAAAAATATTCATTGATAAAAGGGAGCCCTTTTTCATTGTAACCTGTTATTACATTGGCTTCATCCAAAAAGGTAAGATACTCTTTCAAATCATTGTTGGGTAGGGGCACATAATGGGCACCCCAGGGATAGGCACTGGTTTCATTTTTTCCACCTACTGAATTACCGCCAGCTTTTTTATCCAGTTCCAGCACAATGAAATCATCCATGCCTTCCTGTTGCAGCCATCTTGCTGCAGACAAGCCACTGACGCCGCCACCGATAATGATGGTATCGGTATTTATGATGGTGGATGAGTCCTCCCATTTAGCATCTCTTAGTAAGTGTCCGGTTGTTGAATTGGCCCCCAAAATACTTCCGCTCACCCGCTGCCCGTTGGCCATTGTACATTGTTGCAACAGCGAACCTGCGCTGATGATGGCTGCACTGTTTTTGATGAAGTTTCTGCGGTTCATACAGTGTGAAATTATTGTTGCAGGTAAGCGTTCCACTCGGCTTCAAAATACTGAACCAATTCCTGGTTATTTAATTTATTCACTACCAGGCTTGCGGTTGTGGTCATATCCTGCGGAAATACCAACATCTGTTGCATGGTAGCATCATTTAAAAAACGAAGGCCTTTTACAAATTGTGTAGGCGAGTTGTAGATACTGTCTTTCATCGCCATCGTGTACCCCCATTCACCAAAGGAAGGAACATAGTTATGATAGGGTATTGTTTTAAATCCTACAGACTCCAGCGTTTTATTGATACACCAATAACTTTTAGGAGCTACATAGGGCGAGGTAGATTGTATCACTGCAATGCCATGTTGGGCCAATGCCTTGTACACCAGTTTATAAAATGTGTTGCTGTACAGTTTTCCAACAGAAAAACTGGAAGGGTCCGGAAAATCTATGATGATGGCATCAAACTGTTGTTGGTTATCCCGCATCCATTGAAAAGCATCTGCGTTAAACACGGTAACTCTCCCATCCTGCAAAGCGCCTTTGTTGATGGCAGTTAGCATTGGGTTGGTGGTAAATAATTTTGTCATAGCGGCATCAAGGTCAACCAGCGTTATTTTTTTAACTGAATTATATTTCAGCAGTTCCCTTACCGCCAATCCGTCGCCACCACCTAACACAAGTATGTTTTCCGGTTGATGCAGTGCAGCCATTACCGGATGCACGAGGGCCTCGTGATACCGATATTCATCAGAAGAAGCAAATTGCAGGTTACCATTTAAAAACAATCTTAATTCCTTTTTATTTCTGGTAACTACAATGCGTTGATAGGGTGAAGAAGTAGAATAAATTACATGGTCATTGTAGGTAAGTGTTTCGCTAAAATTCATGATCCGGTCGGACAAAACAAATGCAACCAGTTGTGATAGTATAATGGCAACTGCGGTGACCTTTAAAAACATTGGTCTCCTGATTTCCTGTTCAAATTTAAAACAAAGTAGAAAACCTACAGCCGCATTTAGGATACCAAAAAAAAGTGAGGTTCTTATTAAACCTAGATAAGGCACCAACACCAACGGGAATATGATGGATGCCAGCAATGCGCCAATATAGTCGAATGTAAAAACCTGTGATACAAGTTCCTTAAACTCTACTTTATCTTTCAAAATCCGCATGAGTATTGGAATTTCGAGGCCAACCAATGTGCCCGTTAAAAAAACGAGGAAATACAACACGATCCGGAAAGAAGATGCCAATGGAAACAACACGAATAAAATAGCGGCGCTAAAGCCCCCGATTAGCGCTACCAAAAATTCAATTTTTACAAACCAGGTGAGCAGATTTTTATTAAAATATTTAGACAGGAAAGAACCAATGCCCATTGCAAATAAATAAACACCGATGATGGTGGAAAATTGCATGATCGAATCGCCGAGTAAATAACTGGCCAGCGTACCTGCAACCAATTCATAAATCAATCCGCAGGTGGCAATTACAAAAACAGCCAGTAAAAGCAATAAGGGCATACCGTAGCATTTAAAATATTAATGGATAGCTGAGGCAATGATGATAGACATTGCCAACATAAAAAACCCAACCACCACTGCGAGTGCAACGTTTTTATTTTCTACAATCTCCTTCCAAAGGTTGTGCTTTGGAGTAGCCTTTTCAACAATTACGAATACCAAAACCAAAATACCAATTCCTACCAGGGAATAAAGTATGGAGTTTAATAAATAATGTGTTTGCATGTTGTTGCTGTTAAATGATAAAAATGATGTTATTTATGATACCCCGGTCCGCTGCTGCTCCATGGTTGTTTGGTGCCATCGGTGTTGAATAAACGCCAACCGGTACTGCCGGCATATAAAAACCAACAAAGCAGGATACCGGCAAAAACGCTGAATCCTATTACCTGTGTTTTATCGGATTGATTTATTTTCATTCGCTGTCTTTTTGATATGGGTTATAGGCACTGTTGTTCCAACGCTTTTTTTCGAATGTTTGGGTACGCCACCAAACCACTAACGGGTAAAGGGCAACCATCAATAAAATGATGAAAAAATTACGCCACATCGGTACATCGCTTACCACAGTTACCGAAAACTGGATCTCTGCAAGACCTGATTGTGTAGAGGGGAAAATATTCAGGTGATACATCCCGGCCGGTAATGAAGATAATACGACTTCTGCATCTCTTTCTCCCTCGGTCCAATTTTCTCCCTCGGTGTAGCCATGATAATATTCTACCCCTTTTTCGAAATTATACTCCGCTCCGGTGCGGTCGTTTACCAGGCTTGCAGACAATTGCAGCCAGTTGTTATCAACGGGCGCACTCATTAAAAATTGCAGATTAGAGGATGCCTGTTTTATTTCAAATGATAGAGTGGTTAGACCCCTGGATAACAATGAATCCGGAATATTAAAAGTATTTTGGTATAAAATCTCCTGCTTTGCGTTGAATTCAAAAAATACCTGCATACCAAGAAATACCAGGCCGATGATGCCACACATCCTAAATAGCAAAGCCAGGTTGATGTGAAATTTCATGAGTTGCAACGGGCCGACTCCGTGTTGGGTTGGCATCGTTTTATCAATGAGTCCCATCCCTTCAAATACAGTATTATTGTTGATATGTGAAGCTTTGTACCAGGTAATGTCTTTCCCTCCGGCATTTTCTGCCACATACATTTCAGGTGGCGAAACATATTCTCTTGCAATAATATCGGCGGTATTTAAGGAAGTGAAAAATTCACCTGCCGCTGACGTTATTTTAGATGAATAATTGTTAAAAAGAACATAGTGTTCGTTATCAAAATAGATTTCCTCTTTATGTGCGGGCCAGGGGCAATTCAGTTTTACTTCTTTCAAAAAACTCCAATGCCCGTTGTATTCTGCTAAAAAAGCATATCCCGTCAAAACATCATACAAGGTGTATTCACGCCAAAAAACATCGGCGGACCCTACCTCATTTTTTACCACAGCCCCTGTTACCTGGTATTCAATGCCATTGATGGTACCTTTTGTTCCAACCGGAATATCGAAATTGTAATCAGCAAAATTCTTTTTATTGGATTTCAATTCTTTTCCCTGTATAATTTCATTCCAACTGTTGCAGTTGCTGCAAACACAATGCTGCGATTGCTGAGGTAATAGTATGGTGATACGCTTTCCGCATTTTGCGCAAAGCAACGCTTTCTTATTGTTGTCTATTTTATGAAGATTGGTGAGGGAAAGTTCGAATAAACCCACATAGGTGAGTTGATACAATTCGTAAAACGATTTATCCAATTCCACCAATTCAAGCCTGTCCCCATTTAGTTGCCCCAACTCAATGGTAGAAAAAGCGCCATCTGTATCCAATGAAAAAACTTCGCCCTCCAGAAAAACCTTATTGCATCTACTTTTATCAAACACCGTGAATTGTTTTCCAAGTAAAATCTCTATCAATTCGGTTCCTACAGGTACATTTTTTACAGTTGGCAACCTGCTGGGAAAGTCGCTGGTGATTTTTTCGTACATGCTGTAAAAACCCAATGTTTCCACCAATAGACCAGTTGTGGCATCTGGCCACAAAATCGTGTATCTGTTGCTGAAATAATCATCAAAATCGCAATGCAGGCAGCCGATTATTTCAAATGAACGCTTGCTAAAAACCCCTTGGGTTCCGATTTGCAATATTCCAAACGGAGCTTCACTTTTAAAGACTTGTAGCGCCAGAATTTTGGCAAGTAATCCGCCTTCCAGCCTTTCCATTGCTGTATTACAAATACCACAAACTTTCAGATTGGCTGAAGTAGAACGAAATTGTGTACTGCTTTTGCAAACAGGACAATCAACGCTGTTGGTATTGAACTGGTAAACGGCCATTAGCGTAGCAAGGTTTGCTGGTTAATAATGGTGGCATCAAAAAACTCAACCAACGTATTAAATATCTGCCTGGTAACCGAATCATTGTTCTTTAAAAAATTACTGAGGTAAACATCTAAATGCAGGCGTTGGTGCTCGGGCCATGAATGCAACGACAGATGCGATTCGCTTAAACAAACAATGGCGGTAAAACCATGCGGCGTAAAATTGTGATAAACATCACCGAGGTTTTGAAGACCGGTATCGGCTATAATGCCGTCAATACAGGCTTTCACCGGTTGATAGGTATTTAACAGCTTGCTACTGTTAACAGAAAGTTCAGCAATGATATGGAGTCCTGGTTGATAGGGCATAAACAATATCAACAAATATATCTAAAAATCACAAACGGTAAAATTTAATGCCTTTAAACGAAGAATAAAAATAAACGGTAAAGTTCTTTTGCCAGTCCTCTTCATTCATCTGGGATAGAAGGAAGAGTAATTTAATTTATAGTTGCTATGTGTTTGAATTTGTTGGCACTGATTGAAACATTAAGAAAGATGTGCTTCATAATTATCAATTAAAAAAGCAATCATTCCCCTACAGTTTCTATTTGTATATTTGCAGCCGCTTTAATAAAGCTAAATAGTAGTACTGCCTTTGAATGGAGCGTCGCAACGATTTTCAATCAAGGTACTTCTGCTGGTTAAAAAAGTATTATCAATTGCCTTTTCTTTTTTGTAGAAAAGGGTAAACATTTTTCCATGTATCGTTCTCATACTTGTGGCGAATTAAGAATCGCTGATATTAAAAAAGAAGCAACCTTGAGTGGATGGGTTCAAACCATTCGTAAGTTTGGCAGCATCACTTTTGTGGATATTCGTGACCGCTATGGCATCACGCAACTATTGTTTTCCGAAAACCTGAATGGACAGTTGGATGCGAATCCGTTGGGACGTGAATTTGTATTGCAGGTAAAAGGAACGGTGAATGAGCGCAGTAATAAAAACGCAAATATCCCGACCGGAGAAATTGAAATTGCGGTGTCAGAATTTACTATCTTAAATAAATCGGCCGTACCTCCATTTTCAATACAAGATGATACCGATGGCGGTGATGAACTACGGATGAAATTTCGCTTTCTGGATTTACGCAGAAACATTGTAAAAAAGAATCTGGAGCTGAGATATGCAGTTGGCCGCAGCACCCGCAACTATCTGCATGAAAATAATTTCATGGATATTGAAACGCCTTTCCTTATAAAATCTACACCGGAAGGTGCAAGGGATTTTGTGGTGCCATCCAGGATGAACCCCGGCCAATTTTACGCATTGCCCCAAAGTCCGCAAACATTTAAGCAATTGTTGATGGTGAGTGGTTACGACCGTTACTACCAGATTGTGAAATGTTTTAGGGATGAAGATTTGCGTGCTGACCGGCAGCCGGAATTTACACAGATAGATTGTGAGATGAGTTTTGTAGAGCAGGAAGATATTCTGAATATGTTTGAAGGGCTGGTAAAACGTATTTTTAAAGATGTAAAAAATATTGACTACACTGACATCGTTGAACGCATGACCTGGGAAGATGCGATGTGGACTTACGGAAATGATAAGCCGGACATCCGCTTTGATATTAAAATTGCGAACCTGAAATTTCCGCAGCACACGTTTCCAAAACAGGCTTCTCATTCGGATTTAATTGATGGCGCTTCTTTTGGCGTTTTTGATGATGCGGAAACCGTTTTGGCAATTGCGATTCCTGGTTGCAGCGAATACACCCGCAAGCAAACCGATGAACTAACGGAATGGGTGAAACGTCCGCAGATTGGCATGAAGGGATTGGTATTTATAAAATGCAATGCAGATGGTACTTACAAGAGCAGTGTTGATAAATTTTACAGTCCTGAAAAG
Source organism: Chitinophagales bacterium (assembly GCA_038327005.1). Taxonomy (GTDB): domain Bacteria; phylum Bacteroidota; class Bacteroidia; order Chitinophagales; family Chitinophagaceae; genus Ferruginibacter. The sequence goes on from JBBQKO010000148.1 coordinate 9,009, forward strand.
CTGAAAGCCATTGCGGATGCAGCCAATGCAAAAGCTGGTGATCTTGTTTTAATATTAGCTGGCGCAGAAGAAAAGACAAGAAAAGCAACCAGCGATTTGCGCATGTATATGGGCGAGCGTTTAGGTTTGCGCAGGGCAGGTGATTTTAAATTATTATGGGTATTGGATTTTCCTTTGTTTGAATATGCAGCAGATGACAACCGCTGGGTAGCAAGACATCATCCGTTTACCTCACCTAAACCGGATCATATTGACATTATGATCAACAACAATCCGGTTATAGAAAATGCGGCTGAATACCTGGCTCACCCTTATGCCGCCATTAAAGCCAATGCCTATGATATGGTGTTGAATGGCAATGAAATTGGTGGTGGCTCTATCCGTATTTTTCAACGGGCCTTGCAGGAAAAAATGTTTGCTGCGTTGGGAATGGATGCGGAAGAACAGCAACATAAATTTGGTTTCTTATTGGGTGCATTTGAATACGGGGCACCACCACATGGCGGACTGGCTTTTGGTTTCGATCGCCTATGTGCCATCTTAGGTGGCAGCGAAAGTATCCGTGATTTCATCGCCTTTCCCAAAAACAATAGCGGACGGGATGTGATGCTGGATGCGCCATCTTCCATAGATGCGAAGCAGTTTGAGGAGCTGCAGATTAAATTGGATTTGAAATAATTCATTTACTCATTTATCGATATTTTATAAAACATTTATTTGAAAGGCCTGATTTAGTTCAGGCTATTTTTTTGGGGAAGATTTATGACACCAACTATTTAAAACCTCTATCGGTCTTAAATTTTTCCCTAACTTACCATCATGACTAATAGCCAAATACCGCTGGCAGAACGGTTGCGTCCGACCACTTTAAACGAGCTGGCTGGTCAGCAGCATCTTACAGGCAAGGGCTCTATTTTACGCACCGCCATCGAACACGGTAAAGTACCCAGCATGATTTTGTGGGGACCTCCCGGTGTTGGCAAAACAACCATTGCCAATATCATCGCTCAAACGTTGCAGGTGCCTTTTTATACATTGAGCGCCATCAGCAGCGGCGTAAAGGAAGTAAGGGAAGTAATAGAACAAGCCAAAACCCAGGCTAACGTAATCCTTTTCATAGATGAGATCCATCGCTTTAATAAAGGCCAGCAGGATGCCTTGTTAGGCGCCGTTGAAAAGGGAATTATTACATTGATTGGTGCCACTACCGAAAACCCGTCTTTTGAAGTAAACAGTGCCTTATTGAGTCGATGCCAGGTATATGTTTTAAAACCACTCGACAAGGCTGAGCTGATTGCATTATTACAGCATGCCATTGATACAGATGAAATATTACGAACACAAAAAATTGAATTAAAAGAAACTGCAGCCATCATAAAAATATCGGGAGGCGATGCCAGAAAATTACTGAACCTGCTGCAACTGGTTACAGAATCGCTTGGTGATGACATTGTGATAACTGACGCCCAGGTAATGGAGGTTGCCCAGCAACGGATTGCTATTTATGATAAAGGCGGCGAACAACATTATGATATTATTTCTGCCTTTATAAAATCAATCCGGGGCAGC
>JBBQKO010000149.1:0-10459 GCA_038327005.1 Chitinophagales bacterium
GTTGCCGTATTATTATTTGTTTTCATGGGATGGCAGGCATGGTTTTTCATGTTCTTCCTGCCTTTTTTAATTGCGTTTGCAATGGGTGCATATTTGTTTTATGCCCAGCACAATTTTCCGGGTGTAGAGTTTTATGAGAACAAAAACTGGGTATATGAAAAAGCAGCTTTAGAATCATCCAGCTTTATGAAAATGAATCCGGTAATGGAATGGTTTACCGGAAATATTGGCTACCATCATATTCACCACCTCAATGCTAAAATACCTTTTTATCGATTGCCGGAAGTAATGAAACATTTTAAGGAACTACAAAACTGTAAAACCACCTCTCTTTCACCAAAGGCCATGAGTGCCTGTTTTAAACTGAAAGTTTGGGACCAGGAAAGCAACCAGATGATTGGCGTAAAGGGGCTTTAATTTTCTTACAAATCAGCCTTTAACAAATTCCAGTCAGCTTGTACTACTCCTTTAAAATATTAACCAACACCTAAATAAACAACCTGTCTCATGCAATTTACTGCTACACAAATAGCCGGTCTGCTCAACGGCCAAATTGAAGGCGATGCCAATGCTACAGTAACCAAACTGGCTAAGATAGAAGAAGGCATTCCCGGTTCAATTTCATTTTTAAGCAATCCGCGTTACACGCAATATTTGTATGAGTCCCGGGCCTCCATCATTATCATTAACAGCAACTTTGTTTTAACAGCTCCGGTAATTGCTACATTGATCAGAGTAGAGAGTGCGGAAAAAGCATTTGCTCAATTATTGGAAATGTACAACGAGGTAAAGCTGAATAAAAAAGGCATTTCAAAAATGTCATTCATTTCAGAAACTGCTACCGTTGGCACCGATATCTATGCCGGTGAGTTTTCGTTTGTTGGAGAAAATGCTGTGATTGGTAACAACGTGAAAATTTATCCGCAGGTTTACATTGGCGACAATGCTGTAATCGGAGACAATACTACCCTTTTTGCAGGTGTAAAAATTTATTCTGAAACACATATTGGCAAAAACTGTATCATTCATTCCGGAACGGTTATAGGCAGCGATGGCTTTCGGTTTAATCCCGAAGACAATCATAAAAAAGTGCCACAGATTGGCAATGTAGTTATAGAAGATGACGTGGAAATTGGCGCCAACTGTGCTATTGACAGGGCAACACTGGGCTCAACCATTTTACGGAAAGGTGTAAAATTCGACAACCTGATTCACATCGCACACAATGTTGAAATTGGAGAAAATACGTATTTTGCGGCTCATGGAGTGGTAGCAGGTTCTACCAAAATTGGTAAAAATTGTATGTTCAGCGGACAGGTAGGCATTGTAGGCCATTTAAATGTAGCCGACAATACGATTATCACCGCACAATCGGGAATCTCAAAAAATATCATCAAAAAAGGAGAAATACTCATGGGCTCACCTGCCTTTGACGCCAACAAATACAGGAAGGCCTATATTCATTTTCGCAATCTGGATGTGCTGGTTCAGCGGGTAGATACAATCGAAAAAAAGCAAAAGGAAACAGAACAGAAAGAAGCATTATAGTAAATGGCAATTCAAGCCTGATTGTTATTGAAAATAAATAATTATAAAATATAAAAGCCCCATTTCTGGGGCTTTTTATATTAGGGCATCTCTAAAAAATTACCCTTTCCTCTCTTTTGTCGAAGACCCCGAATTTTTCGGGGGAGAGAAATTAAAGGTGAGGTCAAATAAAAAAATGAGTTTTTAGAGATGCCCATTAATAAAAACAAAAACGATCAGATATTAAAAAGAGGGATCAGGAGGAGTGTTGGTATTATTGTCTCGTTCCCTGAAAGGATAAGGAAAAAAGTTACGCTTGCGTTCAGCAATTGGTCTTGCGAACCTTCTCATATCTTCCAGTTTTAAACCACTCATAAATAACTCGATACACCGCTGGCGGTAAATTTCTTCTAAAATGGCAACTGCTGTAACTGCTCCAGCATAAGCAGGCTGATCAGCTCCGATTCCATAAGGATCAGAAGCTGGAGTTTTTGTCAGCACCTTATTTAACTCGATAACAGCTCCGGCTAAATCTGGAGCGGCTTGCCTAACCAGACACTCGGCCTTTATCAGTGTAATTTCGCCAGTCAAATAATAAGGCCACGGAGTTGATGACGTTGCTCCAAAACCACCAACCCTGTATCGTGGTGCTACTATTGCATTGATCGTCGTATAAAATGAAATCCTTTTGTCGGTTAATGACGGTGCCAGCGCAACCGGAAGCCCTAGCGTTGAATCAATTGGTTGAAAAACATTGTTGGTTGATGTAGCAGTTTCAAAAATAGGGTTGATGCTTACTGCATCAAAATTCATGGTGCTTCTTCTTGCAATGTCTACTGCATTCGCTGCGGTTAATGCAGTTGCATAAGTGCCTGAGAATAATAAGTAACGTGCTTTCAATGCATAAAGCGTATTGATGATGTCAGTACCAGCCGGTATATTTCCGGCAAAAGAAGGACTGATGGATGTTGTACCGATAACTGCAAGGGCACGGTCAATCGTAGCAACTGCTTTTGTGTACCCTTGTATCCGATCGCTAAATGTTACATTCGTACCTACAGTATCCGGCACTTTATCCCAAAACATAGCGATACTACCCAATGCCATCGCCTTATAGATTGATGCATAAGCTATCAATCCACTGGCGTATCCCTTATCCTGAAGATTTGGTGCTGCCGTAATAATTCGGTCAGCATCAAAGATTATTTTACTTCCGTTCGACCAGACATTAGCAAGTATTGTATTGGTTCCGTCTACTGTAGCACCGCCTGTACTCAACTGTAATTCAGGTATATTACCTGCATTGAGCAGTCGCAATTCATTTGTTACAAAGCCGTTGGCGGTAACAATATTGAATACCGATCCGGCACGTGAAAATGCATAGGTTCTTTGTAAACCGATGGCAGCCGCCGTTAAGCCTCGGGAAGATGTAAATACCTGGTCTTCAGGTGCAGCATTTGGATTAGTAAAATCCTTCTTACACCCAGAGGAAACAATCATGAGAGCCGGAGCAGCCAGTAAGAGGAGGCAGTTATTAATATATGATTTCATAATTCGTTTTTTTTAAATTTTTAGAATTTCGCTACCAATGTGATATTGTATGTTCTAGGAATTGGAACTGCGCCAAAATCAATCCCCCTTAACAAGGTACTTTGGCCTCCGGCATTCACCTCTGGATCGTAGCCTTTGTAGTTATCCCAACTGTAAAGGTTTCTTCCGCTTAGCATGACCGTTAAATCACTAAAGATTTTCGCTACTTTACCAACCTTATAACTTACGGATACTTCCCTCAGTTTGGTAAAAGACCCATCATCTATCCTCCACTGTTCTACAGCATATATTCCACTAATATAACCACGTGGTAACAAACCCAAATGTTCCTGCTCCGCTACTTTTCCATTGCCTACGCCCTGGCGGGTGCGCCAGTCGGCATTGAAAACATCTCCGCCCCTCACTGCATCTATCTGTACACGCAATCCAAATTTCTTATAACTTACTTCGTTTGTTAAAGTTGCAGTAAAATCCGGATTGGGGTCACCTATAATTTTCCTCAACACTGTACCTGTGGGCAACCCGTTAGCATCTCTGCCAGGTGTTACTACAAGCGGACTGTTTTGAACACCCCGTTCTATTTGAGGTATGCCAGCAGCATTCTTAACCTCATTACCTGAAGCATCGGTTGCAAAATAAGTTCCGTAAAAAACCCCAATAGGCTGGCCCTGCAAAATAGCAACCGGAGCCCCGGCATTGGTACTGAATAGCGTAAGCGCCTGACCAATATTAATTGCTTTATTACGATTTCTGTTGAAAAGACCATTTATTTCCCATGTAAGATTTTTGTTTTGAATTGGAGTACCTCCCAAAACAAGTTCAAAACCCTTGTTTTCCAACGAACCCAGATTATTTAAGAAACTGCTAAATCCCGTTGTAGGAGCAAAAACTCTGTTGATCAGCAGGTCAGTCACTTTTTTATTGTAAACATTTACTGTAAAGTTCAGGCGATTTTTGAGGAAAGCCAGATCAGCACCGAATTCAATTTCTTGCTGCCTCTCGGGCTTAACATTTGGATTTGCCAAAACACTACTGCCATTCAATGCACTTCTGCCAACGTAAGCCGAAGGAGAATAGGTATTAAACCTTGCAAATGCCCCAATGCCGGTAAGGTTACCACTTTCACCATAAGCGATCCTTACTTTAGCCAAATCCCACCATTTGGAAATACTTAGATCCTTCCAAAAATCCGCACCGGAAATTACATAACTACCGCTTGCTTTTAAATAAGTTTGGCTGCGCTGGTTTTCTCCAAATACGCTTGAACCATCCACTCTAACAGCACCTGTAACAAATAACTGGTTGCGATACTTGAAATTCTGTTGAACAAATGCACCAGAAATACTCAATTCGCTTCTTTCATCTATACCTGGCAAAATAGTTGCTGCTGCATTTACCGTTTCTACAAGCGGTGCCAATCCGCGGCCCTGTAAAAGACTGTAATTGTTTTTTTCATATTGTTGCGAAAATCCTACCTGGGTGATCGAACCAAAATCTTTATTTATATCAACTGTATAGGTTGCATTCAAATCGTGGTTGATGGCAAAAAATGTATTGTTGGCCGTACTGGCATAGCCATTTCTCGCTGCATCCAACGTTAGTCCTCCACCAAAAAAGCCATCGCCTACATTGTAGCTAAATGGCGGTATTAGACTGGTGCCTAACTGGCTAAAATTATCAATCCCCAATTTATAATCTATTGTAAGATTTTTAATTGGCTTTAAAGTAAGCCCTGCACTTGCCAATACACGACTGGTTGTTTGTTTTTGCTTTATCTCTTCAATTACAGAAATCGGATTAACACGGCCTCGCTCTCCAACCGCTCTTATGTTTCCGTTTGCGTCCCGTGTTTTAATATCATGAATATTACCAAGTATAGTTACAGAATTCATTGGAGAAAAGAACGAATTCCCATCCGGCTTTTCATTGGCGGAACTGTTAGTGTAATTAAGTCCAACGTTAAAAGTAGCCCATTGGCTAAGTACCTGGTCTAAATTAAGGCGGAAACTGTAACGTTGAAAATCAGTGTTGCGAATAATGCCATTGTTGAAGAAATAAGACCCAGAGGCATAATACTTGGTCTTGTCGGAACCGCCAGTTACTGAAATCGTATTGTCTGTACCCAAAGCATTGGTAAAAATGTCATCCTGATAGTCATACCTTGTAACAGGTGTTGTGGTTGTAAGAGCCGGCGTAAGAATGTCCTGAGTGACGATATTCGGGGATCCGCCAAATTTTGTTGGTGCCTGGTTAACTTCAATTTTCTTACGAAGGCTGCTATTCATAAGGCTGGTTGAAAAACTCACGAGAGGCGCTCCGCTCTTACCACGTTTAGTAAAAATCTGCACTACTCCTGCATTTGCACGACTACCGTAGATAGCTGCAGCAGCAGCTCCGTTCAATACTTCAATTCGCTCAATATCGGCAGGGTTTATATCTACGAGACGACTTTGACCAATAGTGCCTACAAAATTTCCACCATCATAGTTTCCAGATGTATTGGTTACCCTATTGGTAGCATTATTGACAATTACACCATCTACAATATACAACGGTTCCGACGATGAAGAGACCGAACTAATACCTCTTAACCTAACACTCATACCACCGGCAGGATCACCAGAATTCTGAGTGATTTGTGCGCCCGCAGTTTTTCCCTGCAAGGCCCCCAACACGTTACCAGTGGCGCCTCTCGTTAAATCATCCGCTTTAACGGTACTTACGTAACTACCCAATTGGCGACGGGTAGTTCCGGCAGATGTACCGGTTACAATAACCTCATCCAAACTGGATACTTTTTCTGTTAATACAGCATTCACCGTATAATCGCTGACACTGCCAATCGTTAATTCAACTTCCGAAGTTTGATACCCAATTCCAGAGAACTCAATAACGTATCTACCGGGTTTTAATAGCGCTGTAATTTTGTATTGACCGTTATTGTCGGTGCCAGCACCATATTTTGTGCCCTTAACCAAAACAGACACAGCGTTAACCCCATCTGTCTGACTACCACTTTTTCCCGTAGCCTTTCCAGAAATACTAACCTGGCCAAAGGCACAGGCAACAATCATATTGAGTGCCAGCAGCAGAATAAAATTTTTTATTTTGCCTGGCAGGTGAAATTTGTTTAATTCCATAATGCAGTTTTTTTTTGGTGAATATTAAATAATAGTGATTCCTTTTGAATGATAGGGTTTTAAAATTTCCTCCGTTGGAACTAATTCGGTGATGAGCATATCCACATCCTCCAGTCTACAAACCAACATGCGCTGGGTAGTATTCAGCTTTTTCGATATTGCGAGTGAAACTACTTTCTTAGCACTCCTGATCATGGCCCTTTTTACCTCAATCACTTCCAGCTCAAGATCAGTAATACCGTTTTCTACATCAATGCTATTGGTGCCCAAAAAGCACAGATCACACTTTATTTCGCTGAGCCGTTGTACTACTTCAGCCCCTACCGACATCTGTGCATTCTTCAGTAATTTATTGCCTATGAAAATGACTTCGATATTCGGGTGGTTGAGTAATTCCAAAGCTGTGGGAATGCTTACAGTAATAAAAGTGGCATTTAATTCCGGCGGCAATGATTTTACCAGTTCAATAATGGTGGTGCCTCCAGACAATAAAACCAGCATGCCATCTTTGATCAAATCCCTTGCTTTTTGTGCGATTATTTTTTTCTCGGGTTGGGAAAATACGGTGTTATTGTGCAGCGTAAAATGAAATGATTTTGAAAGTGCACCGCCATGCACTTTTGTAAGCATATTCTTCTCATCCAGTTCCTGTAAATCTCTCCGGATGGTATCTTCGGATACGGTAAGCTGTAAGGATAAATCTGAAGACAATACCTTATTATGGATGTCGATTTCATGCATGATATACGCATGTCTTTCCTTTTTAAGCATACAACAGTTGGTTTTAATACTGCATAAATACGCAAATAAATTTAAATTCTAAAAAAATTTTCTGCATATTTGTGTCATATTACGAATTTAACCGCAAAAAGCCGCAAATATGAATTTGAATGTTGACAGACTTTTTAAGATGGGGCTAAACCCTGAAAGGCTGATCATAGGGTTAATGAGCGGTACATCCGTAGACGGGCTTGATGTAGCACTTTGCAAATTTTCCGGATCAGGTAACACCACTAAAATTAAAATACTTCATTTTGAAACAGTGGCTTATAATGATGATTACAGACAGGAAATAAAATCTGTTTTTTCTAAACATACCGTTGACCTTGAAAAGGTATGTTTACTCAATGGGTGGATTGCAACACAACATGCAGACATCATCAACAAATGTTTAGCAAAATGGGTGGTTGATCCCTCAACAGTAGATCTCATCGCCAGCCATGGACAAACAATTTACCATGCGCCTAAATTTTTGCATGGGCAGCAAAAGTTTTCAAATGCTACATTACAAATTGGAGATGGTGATCACCTGGCAGTAAAAACCGGTATTACCACCATCAGCGATTTTAGGCAAAAACACATTGCTGCCGGGGGCGAAGGTGCTCCGCTAGCTGTGTATGGCGACTTCTTAATATTTAGTGAAAAGGGTGAAAACAGGATCATGCTCAATATTGGCGGTATTGCCAACTTTACTTACCTGCCCGGAGATTTGGATGGCTGTAAAGTTTTTAGCACCGATACCGGAACCGGCAATACGCTGATGGATGCCTACATTCAACAAAATTTTGAAGGACAGTATTTCGATGACCAGTCTGCGGTAGCTTCTAAAGGCACTGTTAATGCAACCTTGCTGGATCAACTAAAAGCAAACGATTTCTTTAAGAAAGGATTTCCAAAAACCACCGGGCCGGAGTTATTCAATCTTGCCTATGTACAAAAAGCAATGTCTGCAACGGGTATTGAGGCGATTTCGCATCACGATATGATGGCCACTTTAAACCGCTTTTCTGCTGATACCCTTTGTAATGCTATTCAAAGCTGTTCAACAGGATTAACAGACGTGGTGATTTATATAAGCGGCGGAGGAGTGCACAATCCATTACTGATGAAAAATATCAGGGAGCAATTGCCGGGCTATACTTTCAAAGTAACAGATAGCCTGGGTATTAATCCCGATGCAAAAGAAGCACTCCTATTTGCAGTATTGGCAAATGAAACGGTTGCCGGTGGAAAAATTAAGATTGGAAACGGAACTGAGGACATTCCTTTTGTAAGTATGGGTAAAATAAGTTTCGCTCAATAATCGTTAGTTGAAAAACCAATTATTATTGGGGTTTGTAATTAAGCTCGGATCAATCAATTTCAAACAATCCTGAAACGTATCACGAAAACCCGAAAGCATATAAAATAAAAAGTTCGACAGAGCTACATCCCTTGATAATATTGATTTAAAACTTTAATAATGAATCAAAAGAAAAATACGGAATCGCCTTCAAATTATGATCATTTAGAAACCAAATCAGTCATTGAACTGATAACAGCTATTAATAAAGAAGACCAAAGCATTGCGTTGATTGTACAAAAATCTTTGCCCCAGATTGAGCAACTCATTAGCGCAGCTTTACCAAACATGAAAGCCGGTGGAAGACTGTTTTATATTGGCGCTGGCACCAGCGGAAGACTTGGTGTGTTGGATGCATCGGAAATTCCACCTACCTACGGTGTGAGCCATGGCATTGTGATTGGCATAATAGCCGGCGGAGATTTAGCCATCCGGAAAGCAGTTGAATTCGCAGAAGATGATACCCGGCAGGCATGGAAAGATCTTAGCAAACATGACATCAACGAACAGGATTTTTTAATTGGCATAGCCGCATCTGGCGAAACGCCGTATGTGTTGGGTGGCATCAGGGATGCAAAAGAAAAAGGCATTGCAACCGGTTGTATTGTTTGCAACCTCGGCAGCACTATTGCAAAAGAAGCCAATTTTCCAATTGAACTTCAAACAGGTCCTGAATTTGTAACCGGCAGTACCCGAATGAAAGCTGGGACCGCACAAAAATTGGCGCTCAATATGATCTCAACTTCGCTGATGATTCAGTTGGGCAAAGTAAAGGGCAACAAGATGATTGAGATGCAACTGTCGAATAATAAATTATGGAACAGGGCAGTCATCATGTTAACGCAGGAGTTAAGCATTTCCAATAAAGAAGCGCTTGCTTTGATTAAAAAGCATCGTAGTATAAAAAAAGCGATCAAAGCCTTTCAGTCAAAAGATACCATTGTTTCTTAAAAAATAAAATGATATAAATACCGTACCTAACTTTTTACTCACCAGATATTTGGTTTGCTTTTATGGTGCAATATAGAACGCTAAATCATTCAACCTGATTTTAGCAATCGGATATTTCAATATGTTTAGCTTTTTGCTGCCAGAAAAATATTTATCAATTCCCTATCTTCGTCTAGTCACACTGAAACAAGTTTTTTACCCCCTGCAAATAATTAATAAAAGATTTTTATGATAAAAAAAATAAGTCTGCTCATCGTATTTGTAACCGGTGCTTGCTGGCTGGCATTGGCCCAGGAAGACACGTTGAAGCAAAGTATGAAACGTGGTGAAGAAGTGTACAATCAAAATTGTGCAAGTTGCCACATGCCGGACGGTGAAGGAGCAGAAATTGTTTGCCCACCTCTTGCAAAAACAACTTATTTAAAAAATCAAAAACGGGCAATCGGCATTGTATTAAACGGGCAGGAAGGTGAGATTACGGTGAACGGCAAGCAATACAATATACCGATGGCCCCATTGAATAATTTAACCGACCGGGAAGTAGCAGATGTATTGAATTATGTTTCCAACAGCTGGGGCAACAAATACCCGATGATTCAACCAGCACAGGTGAAATCGGAAAGAAAACCTTAGTGGATAAAGAGTTTTTGGAAAATAGATAATTTATTAGGCCCCAGGATTTTTATTTCAGCAAATCGTTGTAAAACAAATATTACTGTCAGTAGATAGGTGAATACAAATTAAAATAAAAAGTTTAAGATGAAAAAACAGGGTCAATTATATGCATGAAAATGACACTGCATCTTTTGGATTTTCTCCAGTCTCCCTTACTTTTAGCCATGAAATTTTTATTTTATGTAGCTAAATATAAAAAGCTAAAAGATTTCTAAATCTTATCGATTTTCTCTAATTCAGGAAAATTTTCATGATAACAATGAAGTTGGTCATTACTGTCTAAAATTTGAATTGAGAAAATATGCTTCCTTATATTTTCGTCGGACGTTTCCCATAAAATATCAAATAAAAAGTCTATTGCAACAGAACAATCCATTTCTTCAACCCAATCTGCTTTTACTTGTATAATGTAGGAAGTAGATATATCTCCAGGATAGGCTTCGAAAATACACATGTCTGCCAAAGGTTTCCCCTTTGTTTGACATGCATCTCT
>JBBQKO010000150.1:0-10374 GCA_038327005.1 Chitinophagales bacterium
GTTAGCAGTAGTAAAAATAGCAGGTCAACAGTTTAAAGTGAAAGCGGGCGATAGCCTGTACGTGCCTCGTATCGATGGCAATAGTGGTGACAAAGTTGAGTTTTCAGAGGTTCTGATGACAGACAACGCAGGTACACTTACAATTGGCGCCGATGTAAAAGCAATCGTAAAAGCAGAAATATTAACTGCCCTAGTACAAGGTGATAAAGTGATTGCCTTTAAAATGAAAAGAAGAAAAGGCTTCCGTAAAAAACACGGACATCGTACACACTATACAAAAATTCAAGTGACTGAAATCGCTTAATAAAAGTTGATGCTTTTTATATACGCTTTCAAATAAAATTGAGCAGCATTTATAAATATGATCATACGGCAATTCGAATTTCAATAAAAAAATAATTTAAGATGGCACATAAAAAAGGCGAAGGCTCGGTAAAGAATGGTCGTGATTCGCAAAGCAAAAGATTGGGTGTAAAAATTTATGGCGGTCAACCAGCCATTGCAGGAAACATAATCGTTCGTCAACGTGGTACTGTTTATCATCCAGGTAAAAATGTTGGTCTTGGAAGAGATTTCACCATTTTTGCTTTAACTGATGGTGTAGTAGAATTTAAAAAAGGAAGAGGCGATAAGAGCTTTATTTCGGTAAATGCAGTAGAGGCGATTGCCTGATAATTAAAGTTTTTTTTGGCAGGTAAAAAAATATTTTTACTTTTAAGTATTATTTACTAACCAATTAAATTTTAAAGATTATGGCAACTGCAAAAAAAGCTGTTAAAAAAGCGGCTCCTGCAAAAAAAGCGGCTCCTGCAAAGAAGGCTGCTCCGGTAAAAAAAGCTGCTCCTGCAAAGAAAGCTGCTCCTGCAAAAAAAGCTGCTCCTGCAAAGAAAGCTGCTCCTGCTCCAGTGAAAGCTGCTGCTCCTGCAAAAAAAGCTGCTCCAAAAAAAGCTGCTCCTGCAAAGAAAGCTGCTGCAAAAAAGAAGTAGGCTTTGCTTTTTTAAAAGCGAAACTAATATCAAAGTCCTGGCTTACGCCGGGACTTTTTATTTATACGATGGCAGCTTCATCTCCAATGTTTCAAGCTGCAACCATCCCGTGATTTATTTGTTTGTTCATCCACAATAATTTTATACAATCCTTTTACATTTAAGTATGGATAATTACCAGATAGCCGACTGCTTCTCACTTCTAGCCAAATTAATGGACATACATGGCGAGAATAGTTTTAAGGCAAAGTCGTATGCCACCGCAGCTTTTAATATTGAAAAGCTGCCCGTGCAATTGAGCGAAGTGGCAACCGAACAATTATTTGGCATAAAAGGGATTGGAGAATCTACCGGCAAAAAAGTAATCGAATTATTAACCACTGGTGAGTTAAAAGTTTTGGCAGAGATGATTGAAAAAACACCAGAAGGTGTAATGGAGATGTTGAATATAAAAGGCATTGGTCCAAAAAAGATTGCTACTATCTGGAAAGAGATGGAGATAGAAAGCATCGGTGAATTACTATATGCCTGCAAAGAAAACAGGCTAAAATTATACAAAGGGTTTGGTGAGAAGACACAACAGAATGTAATTGAAACCATCGAGTTTTATTTAAAGAGCAAAGGCAGTTTTCTTTATTCGCAGATTGATACAATGCAGGAAGCTTTGAAAAATTTTTTTATTAAATTATTTGATGAAAACAAAATTGCTTTTACCGGTGCCTTTAAAAGACAACTGGAAATTATTCATGAACTGGAAATTGTGATTGATGAAACCATCCAGGATATCGAAAATAAATTAGCAACAGTAAAAGATTTTGAACAGGTAGAAAAAAATGAACAGGATCTTTTATACCGGGCATCCGTTGGTTTAAAATTTCGCATATACAGTTGTGTTGGAACTCCCATCATTGAAATGGCTTTTGTGAAAGGATGCTCAACCGAATTTGCAGCAGATTTTTCACAACAGTTTCCTTCGATCGATTATGCTGGTTGTATCAGCGAAGCAACTATTTTTGAACAGGCCGGTTTGCATTTTATACCATCCTGCCAAAGAGAATCGGTTGATATAATAGAGAAAGCAAAACAACAACCTTTGCCGCCGTTATTAAAAGCTTCTGATATAAAAGGAATCATACACAGTCATAGTAACTGGAGCGATGGCAGCAATACAATTGAAGAAATGGCCAACCATGCCATGGCCGAAGGCTTTGAATACCTCGTAATCAGCGATCATAGCAAAAGTGCCTTCTACGCCAGTGGACTGAAAACGGAACAAATCAGGGAACAACATCTCTATATTGAAGAATTGAACACACGGTTTGCACCTTTTAAGATTTTCAAAAGTATAGAGAGTGATATTCTGAATGATGGCAGTTTGGACTACAGCAATGAAATACTGGCAACGTTCGATCTGGTTATCGCTTCAGTTCACTCCAATTTAAAAATGAGTGAAGAAAAAGCAATGCTTCGCCTGATGAATGCCATTGAAAATCCTTACACCACTATTTTAGGCCACATGACGGGAAGGCTGCTATTAAGCCGCAAAGGCTATCCTGTTAACCATAAAAGAATTATTGAAGCTTGTGCTTTAAACAACGTTGTAATTGAATTAAATGCCCATCCAAGTCGCTTAGACATCGATTGGCGACATATTGAGTATGCACTGGAGAAAAATGTATTGATCTCCATAAATCCTGATGCGCATGCACCCGAAGGATTCCATGATATCCGGTATGGTGTGCTGGTAGCTCAAAAAGCAATGCTTACCAAAGAAAGCAACCTAAGTAGTTTTGGACTGAACGAACTGGAGGCCTATTTATCAGAAAGAAAAAAAATGAAAAACATTTAAACCTCAGCCAGGGGAAGTTCTACAAAAAAAGTAGTGCCTTCTCCCAGTGATGTTTGAAACCAGATATTGCCTTTGCTTTCTTCAACAATGCCTTTACACATGGCCAATCCTAAACCGGTACCGGAGGTTTTGGTAGTAAAGTTTGGCGTAAATATTTTTGAACGCAGTTCCGCCGGAATGCCACCGCCGTTATCCATTACGGTTATCAGTATTTTATTATCCCTTATTGATTCTTCTATCACAATATTGGCCTGCGTACCTTCGGGAATTGCCTGTAGGGCATTTTGGATGAGGTTGGTAAAAAGCCGGTTGATGTGCGTGCGGTCTGCATCAATCATCACTCCACCGCTTATGGGTTTCCACTCAAGCACCCGGTTATCTTCCATTGAATGCAACTGGATCAGTAATTTCAAAATTTCATTCAAATTAAATACTTCCTTTCGTGGATTACCAATATTGGCAAATTGCGAAAACTCGCCTGCAATCTGGCTCAGGTGATCAATTTGTTCTACCAGTGTACGAGCCACACTCCTCGTTAAATCACTCACATTATCGTTGTTATTATCAATGGCCCTTTGCAGGTATTGCAAACTTAATTTCATAGGCGTTAGCGGATTTTTTATTTCATGGGCCACCTGCCTTGCCATTTCACGCCATGCACCTTCCCGCTCACTTTTTGCAAGGGCTGCAGCACTGTCGTCCAGCTTGGCTACCATCTTATTGTATTCCTTTACGAGATCTCCAATTTCATCGTGCCGGTTCCAAACAATGGCTTCGTTTAACTGCCCAAGATTTACAGCCTTCATTTTATTGCTGATAAAAGAAAACGATCTTGTAATGCGGTTGGTTATAAAAAAAGCAACAATCCCCGCAATTAAAAAGATGAATGCATTCAGGTTAATGATGGCTACTAAAAAATTGGATATTTCCTGTCTGAGTTTTGTTTGCGAGGTAAAATATGGAATATTCAGATAAGCATATTCCCGACCGCTTTCATCAATTACCGGCACATAATTACTTAGAAACTGTAGTTTTCCGATTGTTTCTTCTTTAAAAAACTGAATCTCTTTTAAATGGTTCATGTGGTAGTAGGCAAGCGGGTCCATCTTGTTGCTTACGATGCCTTTGTTGTAAGGCAATGGCAAAGAAGAAGCCCTTAGTGTTCCATCTAAATCATACAAGTTGATATCAACTGCATGCACTTCCGATATTTTTGAAATGGTTTTATCCAACTTATCCCGATAGCCATCATCGTACACTTTTATCACATCGTCAAAAGCAATCAGGTCAGATAAGGAGGTACGAACTTCGTTCTGCATTACTTTGATGGTACGGCTTAATTTTTCCCGGTTGCTGTTATTGTAACGATCGATAAAAAACAAAATGGTGGCAATACCCACAATCAGGAATGAAGTAAGGCTAATGAATATGATGGTACTATGCACCTGGTTGCGGATACTCATTTGCCAATAACTCTGAAGTTCACGAAAACGCAGGCGTGACCTGATTACAGCATTGAGCAACCAAAATATAGAGGTAACGAATACAAATGCGCAGAACAGGTAAGAGAATAACGTGATCGCTTCGATAATAAAATTATCCTTCTTGGTAATGATCACTGCTTTGTCGGCTCCTGCTTTGTACCAAAGCTCATCATATCCTTTTACTCCTGCCAGTCTAAAATCAGTTGGAGGTAATTGTACCGATGAAAGTTGAAGTGGAAACGCATATTCATTGTGGCTGGCCACCAGTTTTAGTTTATTATAAATGGCATAAGAATATACCGGTGAATTTTCAATGGATTTTTCGTACCCTTTTAAAAATAATTCAGGATAGAGGGCATCGGTTTTATAACTTTTAGGACTGGCCAAAATAAAAACATACCCCACCAGCAAACTGGCAGAATCCACGATATCCTTTTTACTGATATAATTAAAACGGTCGTAAGAAACATCATAGAAGTAAAGATCCTGAACGGCCGTAGGTTTGCCCTGTGTATTTAAGATCGTATTGAGCGTAGTGAAAGTAGTTGAATCTTCGTTGAACAGCGACATTTCCTTTTCATCGAAAGTGAAAATCCGGGTATCGTATTTATTTAAATAGCCGGTAAAGTTTTCATTCAGCAAACTGTCTTTTAAAATTTTATTAGACGAAGCCGTTTTAAACTGATCAAAAATAGGGGCCAATGCTTCACTTCTAAAATCAGTTAATACGGTATTCATCAACCGCTCGCTTGACGGATCGGCCTTGGTGGCCAGGGCAACTGCATAACGTTTCCGCTGCTCAATTTCCTTTTTATTATTTTCAACCAATATGATTAAATCGATGGATACTGAAAAGAAAAACATCCAGAATATCAACCGGGAAGAAATAATTTCTGATGCCAGTAAAAACAAGTATTTATTATTGAGCAGTAAAAGATAAATCAACAACCAGATCAACAGGTAAAGTTCAAAAATAGCATCCGGCGAATTGATCCGAAGCGTTAATACAACAAGGCCGATAATGGTTACCACCAATATCAACACCATTATATTTTTAGGTAATAATGGCTGTAGCAGGTAAATAATTATTTGGGTTAGAAAAAAATAACCAATCGCTACACTTCCCAGTACCACAAAACCAATTACGCTGTATTCATTCAGTGTATAAAAATTAATAACATCAAAAGATATATTTGAATCGGCCACCATTGACCTGAATATGTGACCACAAATAAAAGTACATATCACCAACGCACCAAGTCCACTGATAACAAGCACCCATTTAGCAACGGTATTACTTACCAGTATAATCACTTTTTTATCCTGGATATAATACCTGACAAAAAGCACAATCCATAAAAACAAGATGGCATTAATCAGCAAATCGCCCAATGTTTTCAATATAACATTTGAGCCATACACGGCAGGGTCAAACAATTCGAACTGGCGAAAATTGACTGGGATAGGTAAATAATAACTGATCACCCTTAACCCAATAATAACCAATACCAGAAAGGACACACCCTTAAAAAAATTCCGTTGCACAATCCAGGTGGCAATAAACTGTACAAAAATCAGTACAAAAAAAGCTGCTATCACTTTGAAAATTGAAGCCAGCAAGTTATTGTGGATTAATACATCAACTGATTTTGTTTCCAGTGAAAAAAGGAAATCACCTTCCTTAGATTTAACTACAGTTCCTGTTTTACCCTCCGATATTGAATAAATATTTTCAATTTTTTCACCTGCCGTAAATGAGTTTTTTAGGTACTCATTGGTGATTACATAATTCCATTTCACCGGTATAAGTGCAATCGCAAGTAAATTTTTGTACGTAGATTTCCGCCAAACATAATAGCCATTCACCAACTGAATAAATCCTGTTTTGCCCTGCATGGCATATACATTCCCCAATGGATCTACCACCTGTGTGCTCCAGAAAAGCAAATTAAGATCACCATACTCACTTTTCTTATACAGGTACAAAAAGTAATTTTTTTCTGTAATCTTCTGCAGAACGGCTTCATTGTAGGTGTTTTGCGCAAGGCTGGTCAAAAGCACGGTATCACCTGAAAGTATATCAAAATCATCTTCCTGTTCTGAGATAAAATGATGGATGTTTTTAGCAACCGTTGTGGGCGAAGAAGTACCAGCCAGATAATTCTCAATGATAAAAGAGATGGTAACCAGCCAGGCTGCCGTTACAAGGAGGTAACTATTCCTGATTAAATACTGCTTGAATGTATATTTTTTAGGCAAAATAAAATTGATTGACTGTGATCACAGCAGGTAAAATATGGCAAATTATTAAATATCCGAACCTTAAAAACAGAACTGATGGTATGTTACAAACTCCAGTAAATACAATCACCACTATAAAATAAATTTAGCGTGTTGGGGCAATGGTGACCCGATAGCTATCGGGCGGTCAACATTTCACTATTCTTCATTATTCATTCTTAATTCTTACTCATTCATCATTCATCATTCATCACTCATTCTAAACCTCACTCTAAGACCGCTTGGCAATATTCCACAATGCATCCATCTCCTCCAAACTCATATCATCCAATGCCTTTCCGGTCTGTGATGCTGCTGCTTCCATCTTATTAAACCTTGCGATAAATTTTTTATTGGTACGCTCCAGCGCATTTTCAGCATCTATCTGCAAAAACCTTGCAAAGTTTATCAACGAGAAAAAAACATCCCCCAATTCATCTTCCATATCATTTTGATTGCCCGAAGCAATCGCTGCAAACAACTCCTCCTTTTCTTCTTCCACCTTATCCCAAACCTGCTCTTTGTTTTCCCACTCAAAGCCTACTTGTTTGGCTTTTTCCTGCAGGCGCATGGCCTTTACCGTGGCAGGCAGCGATTTAGGCACGCCACTCAAAACCGATTTTTTACCTTCTTTAATTTTCAATTTTTCCCAGTTTTTTTTTACATCTTCTTCATCTGCAACTATCACATCGCCGTAAACATGTGGATGCCGGAAAATCAGCTTTTCGCAAACTCCGTTGATTACATCATCCAGTGTAAACTGGTTTTGTTCGGCGCCGATTTTGGCATAAAAAACAATGTGCAGCAACAGGTCACCCAACTCTTCCCTGATGCCTTTCCAATCACCATCTGTAATGGCATCGGTTAGTTCATACGTTTCTTCAATGGTTAACTGGCGCAGTGTTTGAATGGTTTGCTTTTTATCCCACGGACATTTTTCCCTTAACTCGTCCATTATTTTTACCAGTCGTAGAAAGTCAGTTGTATTTGATTGTTGCATAGGTATCCATTAAATTTTCATGAAAGAGAAGGTAATAAAAACAGCGAATAAAATAAGAAGCAGAAAAATAGAACTAAAGGTTAACAGCATAAACTTAACAATCGTTTTTGCCCTCCTTTGTAAATAGAAGTTACGCATCGCTTTATACAAGTAAAAGAATATGGTGAAACGAAGCAGCCATTCAAAATAGCCGATCCACTCCCAATGTGTCATCTCCCTTATTTTACCCACAGTTAAAATCGAAAGCAAGACAATAAAAATAAAAATGTAAAAATGGATACTAAAAATACCATGGCTTACGTAGTAGTATTCCTTTTGTCGCCGGTACAAAAACTTTAATACCAGGGCAAAAAAGGGCAAAGAAACAAAGAGCATCTGAGGCAGGCTGTGAAGGAAAATTGACGACAATGATGTTAAGGCATCACCTCCGCGATTATGATATTTTTCGTTGATCTCTAATTCTTTGTAAATCAATTTTCGCTCCAGCCAGTTGTGTTTTTTTACTCCCGTTGCCAGCAAGGAATCATATTCCCTTTTTGAACCATATTTCCGGGAAGTAAAATGAAAACCTCCGATGTTTTTCAGACTGTCTAAAAAAGGTTCCAAAGCGTCCTTTGGTACCGGTTTGCCTTGATTTATTCGGGTTGTAAAAGCTTTTAGACTGTCCGGCATTAACGACCGGATTTCTTCAATCGATTTTCCTTCAATTGTGATTGAGCGGTCGATGCCTTTTTCCGCCAGATGAAAAACAGTAAAAAAGAAAAGAAAAAAAACTGCCGAGGAAAATATATACATGCGAATGGGATTCAGATAGCTTGCTCTTCTGCCAAGCATATACTCTCTGGGTAAAAATCCGGGCCTCTTGATCAATAACCCGGTAGTACTAAAAAATTTGCCATCAAAATGGGTGATATCGTTAAAAAAATGGGTAACCAAATGCCAGGCTGACTCCTTAGGTTCAATGTTTTCCTGTCCGCAATTATGGCAAAATGGACCTGATAAATGCGCTTTGCAGTTCAAACAGATTTTTTCGGCTCTCTCTTTTAAATGACTCACTGCGATAGAATTTTGTTAAAAATAATAAAGATATGCGGCAACTAGTGTTGTGTAAAGAATAAAATAACGGTTCGATTTTTGAATGGTCAATTGTCAATGGTGAAATATTGACCATTCAGCATTTACAATTCACACTTAACTTAACACCAGACATAATGTATTAATTAAGAAATCAAAATTTGGTTACTCAATATCTGTGGCCTGTAAGGTCCGACAAATGGAATTTACGGATCACAATCAATTATTACCCGCCACTACCTTAAATTTGCCACCGAAAACAACTTAAATGACAAAATCAGGATCCATTACGATTTTACTACTTACCGTATTTACTGCCGCCAGCCAGGCGCAATATTATTACAAAGACATTGTGAGCAACAAGCAGGTGATTTCGGAAAAGCAAGGCTTAAAAGAACAAAAAGTACGGAGCATATTGGTACATAGTTTTGAAGGTAATGGCGATGATAGCCCCGGCTTTTTTTGCGAGAAAAAAATAAGTAAAGATTTTCGCCGGATTGAGACCTACACCAAATCGAATATCACCGGAAAATCGCTACAAACAGCTTATTACAACGATAAAGATCAACTGATTCAATCGACTGATAGCTCTGAGCTTTCCAGCACAACCTCCATGTATCAATATGATGCCAATGGACAAATTACTAATATCATTTCCAATTCACATTCAAATGATGACGATTTTTCTACCCGGCTGGTGGAAGAACACCAGTACCAGTATGATGCAAAAAGCCAACCCGTGCAGATGTTACGAATCAGGAATATGAAAGATACCGTACAAATCATTTTCACCGCAGATGATAAAGGCAATATCATTGATGAAAAAGATATGGGCAAAAATGGCAAGCATTATTATTACTATTACAATGATAAAAACCGGCTGACAGACATTGTAAAGTTTAATGTGGTAAAAAATAAACTGATGCCCGATTTTGTATTTGAATACAACAGCGATGGACAGGTTGCACAGATGGTAACCGTAGAAGAAGGCATGACCAGTGATTATTACACCTGGAAATATGTTTACAACGATGGATTGAGGATTATTGAAAAATGTTTTTCAAGAGAAAATATTTTATTGGGATATTTTGAATACGAATACAATTAAACGATCATAAACGATTTTTTACTGGCGGACTACATTTAACACCGACTGTTTTAGCATCAAGCCCCTACTTCATAAAAAGAGCCCTCCAAAATTTACGGAGGGCTTTTTCATCGCTATACTTACCTTACATAATTACATGTAGCTTAAAAAGTAAAGCATCCTATTTAATTCGGTTTGCTTCGCTCTCTAAACCTGTTTTCCGATCCCTTGATTTTTTAATTTCATTACTACCAAAACGCCAGTTGAAATTGATGCGAACCGTGCGGCTCTCCCATGCACCACGACCCCTAATGTAAGCCCCACCAAAATCAGAAATAGCGGTCCATGGATTGGTTCTGAAAATATCAGTAGCAGAAATTTTAACGGTGGCTTTCTTCTTAAGCAATAACTTTTGCAGGCCAACATCCAACCCTCCCTGCGACTTTGTTCTCCAGGTTGCTCCCCACACACTGGGACCATTGAATGAGCCACTCAATTCTGCTGAGTAATTTTTGCCCAGTGTAAAACTCTGTTGCATGTATGCCCCATAAGAAGGTATATTTATTTTTACCTCCTTACCACCGATAGCGCCATCAAATAACTGGTAATTGTAC
>JBBQKO010000151.1:0-10259 GCA_038327005.1 Chitinophagales bacterium
GCTGGGAAAAAATCGGCTGTCCGATATAATCGGTAGATTTGTTCATATCTAACTTTTTTGGTGTGAGAACCGCAAAGTTGATATAGGGGTGGTTACAAAACCACCCTTAGTTTTTAAATATTATCTCGGACAACAATGAAAAATAATTTCTTTTCAAACGATCGCATCCTCTTCAGGTTTTGTCATTTTTATCGCTTGATGGTTTCCATTTTTAATATTTTTCAAATTATTTCTGTCTGAAAGGAGTATCTAAATAGTCTTCAAAAAGAAATTATTCATAGATAAACCCGAAAAAATGAAAAAAATTGAAAAAAAATAAAAAAAAGCTACTTTTTTATCTCCAAATACAATTTAATTGAAAACCCTGCGTTATAAGGATGGTTTTTCATAGGATATTGGATTTTAAAGCGGGCTGAATTTCTATTCTGGCCCTTTTTTTTTGCCCATACCCCAACAAACCTCTTTTTCCCATCCAACTTGTTGCTTATTTAAGAACCGGAAGAATGAATCTGGTCTGATTGATGCCATCATGGTAAATCCTGATGGTTGCCTTTTGAAAATCGCTGTCATTGGCAGTATAGATATTCGTAAATTTTTGTGGATTACGATCAGCCAATGGAAACCAGCTACTTTGAATTTGTATCATCAGCCGATGCCCTTTTTTAAAAGTGTGCGCCACATCAGGCAGTTCATATTTTACAGTCGTAATTTTATTAGGGATAAATGGTTCAGGTTTTTCAAAATTTTTCCTGAATTTCCCCCGCATTATTTCTCCTCTCACCATCATTTGATAGCCACCCATCGGGTATTCCTTCCCACTTCCTTTCATTGTTGCATCGTATGCAAAATCGTCTGGGAAAACATCGATCACTTTCACCACAAAATCTGCATCTGTTGTACTGATACTGGTAATCAAATTGGCCATCACGGGGCCCGCCAGTGTAAGGTCGTCTGTTAATACACCTGTTTCAAAGCTTAGTACATCTGGTCGGCGGGAGGCAAAACGCTGGTCGTCTGTCATGTATTCCCGGGTTCTATCGTCATGCACATCCTCCGTGTAGGGAACCGGGTGAGCCGGATCACTTATATATTCACTAAAACCCGATTTGCTTTTTTGTGAATTGACGGTTTCGGCATTGCCAGACATCTTATCAAACGACAATTTTCCATCACCAGCAATGTAGAGGGATTGATAAGTAACATCCTTTGGTGGCCATGCAGCCAGTTTCTTCCATGAATTTTCGCCACTAAAAAAGATATTGGCTTCTGCAATTGCATCCACGCTGCCTTTTTCTTTCAGGTAATAATTAAAAAAGGGCACTTCAATTTCGGTTTGAAAGTAGGCGGACGTATTGCTGGCAAAACGCACATTTCCGAGGTAACTGCCTTCCCTGCTCCATTGTCCGTGGTACCATGGGCCCATCACAATTTTGCTGTTTGTTTTTGGACTTTGTGTTTCACATGCCTTGTATGCATTCCAGGCGCCCCAGCAATCTTCTGCATCAAATAAGCCACCCACCCAAAGCATGGCGGGCTTTACATCGTACAATCCAACCCTGGCATTTCTTGCCTGCCACCATTTATCATAATTAGGATGCTGGTACATCTCATGCCAGAATTTGATGCTGTCACCGATTAAAGCTGCTAAGTTTTTTACCGCACCGGTTTGTAAATAGAATTTATAATTGTCTTTAACCGGTGTGGTAAACCCACTTCCATAATTCATGGTTGGCTTTGGATGTGGTTTGCCAAAAGTTGAATAAAACGAAAATCCGTCGAGGGCAAAAAATGCGCCATTGTGGTGAAAGTCATCGCCCATAAACCAATCGGTAACGGGTGCCTGAGGGCTTACAGCTTTTAAAGCAGGATGTCTGCTTAGCGCAGCTTCCGTAGAATAAAACCCAGGGTAGGAAGTGCCAAATACACCGACCCTTTCATTGTTGTTGTCAATGTTTTTAATCAGCCATTCTATGGCATCATAGGTATCGCTTGCTTCATCAATATCTTTTACAGTTTTTTTATTTTTATTAAACGGACGCACATCCATAAATTCTCCTTCACTCATATAGCGGCCACGAACATCCTGCGTTACGATGATATAGTTTTCTTTCAGGTAGGCCATTTTATAACTGTACCAAAGTGCAGAGAAATTCTTTTCGCCATAAGGCGCACAGGAGTAGGGCGTTCTTGTCATTAAAAACGGATGTTTTTCCGATTTATCTTTAGGGATGTAAATGGAGGTAAATAATTTAATACCATCTCTCATGGGAATTTGTCGTTCTATTTTTGTATAATTGTTTACAAACCAGGCACTATCTTCATTTTGCGCAAGTAAAGAAGTCTGAACAAGGGAGAATGCAAACAGAAAATAATATTTTATCATGTACGTTTTTTTAGATCGCTCAATTTAATCAAACTAAATCACTCATGGGATGAATACCAATAAAGAATTGATCAATAAATTTTACAATGCCTTTCAACAATTGGATCATACAGGCATGAATAGCTGCTATAGCGATGATATTGTATTTTTTGATCCTGTCTTTAGTTTGCTTAGAGGCGATGAAGCAAAATGTATGTGGCAAATGCTGTGTAAAAATGCGAAGGATTTCTCTCTAACCTATGATAATATCATCGAATTGGATAATGAATATTGTACTATTGATTGGGTTGCAACCTACACTTTTTCAAAAACAGGCAGAAAAGTAGTCAATAAAGTAAAAGCAAATATGCGTTTTGCCAATGGAAAAATCATTGAACACAGTGATGCCTTCAGTTTACATAAATGGAGCAAACAGGCGCTGGGTTTAACCGGCGAATTGTTTGGCTGGAATTCTTTTTTTCAGCGTAAAATAAAAAACCAGGCCAGGCGAAATCTGCTGAAGTTTATACAGACAAACGCTTGATACTTTTATGTATGGATGTTGGCTTTTTAAAAAATTAAGAATCAACTACAGGTATTTTAATTTACGTCAGTAATTCCTGCTTGCTTTAAAACTGCTTAATAATTATACTGCTACAACCATATCGGTTATTTCATGATTTACACGTACAACCGTTTCAATTGATTCTTTAAACTAAAATGTTGAATGATGATAATTGAATATCTTGCACCACACAAATTTTAATTTATACAATAATGTATCCCAATTTATATTACGTTTTTAAAGACTGGTTTGGTGTTGAGTGGGAAGTATTGAAAGTGTTGAATACTTTCGGTTTAATGGTAGCAATGGGTTTTGTGGTAGCCGCCATCGTAATTACGAGCGAGTTAAAACGTAAAGAAAAGCAAGGTTTGTTGTTACCAAGAGAAGAGTTTATCACCGTGGGAAAGCCTGCATCCATGATAGACTTACTGGTTAATTTCCTGGTGGGCTTTGCATTTGGCTTTAAATTATTTGGTCTTATTTTTAATAAGCCCGAAGATATGACACCTCAAAATTATGTTTTTTCTTCAGAAGGAAGTATAGTCGGCGGTTTACTGCTGGCCGTTGTTTTAACCGGTTTAAAATGGTGGGAAAAGGATAAGCAAAAATTGAAAAATCCTGAGCAAAGAAGCATTCGCATCTGGCCGCATGATAGGGTGGGCGATATCGTGATCATCTCGCTGGTATTTGGTATTTTAGGTGCCAAGCTTTTTGATAATCTTGAAAACTGGGATGATTTTATTCAAAACCCGATCGAACGAATTTTTTCTGCGGGCGGATTGACTTTTTATGGCGGATTAATAACAGTAGCTATCGCACTGGCAGTTTATGCCAAAAAGAAGGATATCAAATTGATACATCTGGTAGATGCCATTTCGTTGGCAATGTTGCTGGCTTATGCAGTTGGCAGAATTGGTTGCCAGGTTTCCGGCGACGGCGATTGGGGGATTTACAACAGTGCCTATATAACCGACGCATCCGGCAAAATTGCAGAAGCAAAGACCGGCGAATTTGAGGCCGGACTTGAATTAAACAAAACCTATTTTTTAGAAGGTGCAGTGACAGACCCCGGAAAATCTACACCTGCTTACGTTACCGACAGAAAAAGCAGCACCCTTGAAACCGTACCGCACAAATATGTAAAGGCTTTGTCTTTTATGCCTGTCTGGATGGTTGCATACAACTATCCTCAAAATGTAAACAATGATGGAATATTGATTACAGGAAATACCGACGATCATAACCGGGTATTGCCAAACCCTGTTTTTCCAACTCCTTTTTATGAAACGGTCGTTTGCACACTTTTATTTCTAATTGTCTGGGCCTTTAGAAAAAGGATCAAAGTTGCTGGTACCGTTACTGGTATCTATTTTATCTTAAATGGGGTTGAAAGATTCCTGATTGAAAAAATACGTGTCAACAATCAATATCACTTTTGGGGTATCAATCCCAGTCAGGCAGAAATTATTTCGTTCTTTCTAATCCTGATCGGTATCGTTCTAATACTATCTGTTCAACTTAAAGCTTCTATAAAAGCTTAATCTCTCCACGTTCCCGCATTTTAGCCTCTTTTTTAGAAAATATTACTTTCTAAACCATGCCTTGTATTGTGTTATGCAAGGTACTGCCAGTCATACGTATTTTATAACCGCCTGTGTAAACCAATGTTCCTTGCTATACAAAGTACTTAATTTTGTTATGTACAATTCAAAACAAAGTATAAAGTATAGCCATGAAACATTTATTAAACCTGCTGACTGCTATGAGTATAAGCCTTGTCAGTTTAGCGCAAAACTCCGGTAAGGTGCTTGGAGCAATTAAAGATGGCGGAAATCAAAAGATTATTGATGCCGCTTCCATTTCATTATTGAAAGCAAAAGACAGCAGTATTGCTAAAGTTGCCATCACGGATAGAGAAGGCAATTTTAATTTTGAAAATGTGAAGATGGGGGGCTACCTGGTATTGGCAACCTCCGTTGGTCATAGCAATGTTTACAGTAAGTCATTTGAAATCTCAGGTGATCAAAATCTGGTGAACGTTGGCGTTTTACAACTGGTGCCGGTTGATAAAAATTTGGCGGAAGTAGTGGTCAGTTCTAAACGGCAACTGATTGAGCGCAAAATTGATAAAACCATCATCAATGTAGATGCAGCTATCAGCAATGAAGGTTCAACCGCATTGGAAGTGTTGGAGAAAAGTCCGGGCGTAACTGTAGATAAGGATGGTAATATCAGTCTCAAGGGCAAGCAAGGAGTGATGGTGATGCTGGATGGTAAACCATCCTACCTTACGGGTCAGGAATTGGCCAATTTATTAAGGTCTATGCCATCTAACAATGTAGACCAGATAGAGATCATGACCAACCCTTCTGCAAAATATGACGCGGCAGGAAACTCAGGAATTATCAACATAAAAACAAAAAAAATTAAACAGAAAGGTTTCAATGGAAGTACCAATCTTTCTTTTGGGCAGGGCGTTTATGAAAAAACAAATAACAGTTTGAACCTGAACTACCGCAATGGTAAATTCAATGTTTTTGCCAATCTAAGTGGGAACTACCGGAGAGATTTTCAACAACTTAAAATCAAGCGTATCTATAAAAATGGAGACAATTCAATCAATGCTGTTTTTGAACAAACATCCAATGAAATGCGCTACAATAATAATTACAATGCAAAAGTGGGTGCAGATTTTTATGCAAGTAAAAAAACTACATTCGGTATTGTGCTTACCGGCTTTACCACACCATCTAACCAGAACGGTAATAACTTAAGTTACCTTAAAAACAATACAGGTGTGGTAGATTCGATCGTGGCATCTTCCAGTACGGAAACATCCAGTTGGAAAAACGGAGCAATTAACCTGAATTTTCGCCACCAGTTTGATTCAACAGGCCGGGAATTAACAGCCGATGTGGATTATCTCACCTATGACTCCCACAAGGATCAAAATTTCACCAATTCTTCCTATAAACCGGATTGGGTAATAAAAAACAAAGATTTATTAATGGGCGATTTGCCTTCTTTAATCAACATATATTCTGGTAAAGTCGATTATACCCATCCTTTAAAAAGCGGTTTAAAAATTGAAACAGGGTTGAAAACAAGTTTTGTTGAAACGGATAAAACAGCAGGCTATTACAATGTTATTGGAAATGCCAAAGTGGTAGATTACGATAAAACCAACCAGTTTGTTTATAAAGAAAACGTAAACGCCGCCTATCTGAATATGAATAAACAAATAAAAAAATTGGGTATACAAGCTGGTTTGAGATTGGAGAATACCAATTACAGTGGTAATCAATTTGGTAATCCACAGCGCCAGGATAGTTCATTTAAGAAAAGCTACACCGGATTGTTTCCTACTTTGTATCTAAGTTACAATGCCAGTGAAAAAAATCAGCTTGGCTTTTCTTTCGGACGCAGGATCAACCGCCCAGACTATGAAGATTTAAATCCATTTTTATTCTTCCTGGATAAATATACCTATGGCTCAGGCAATCCATTTTTAAAGCCATCCTATGCGCATACATTTGAATTGTCGCACACTTACAATCAGTTTTTAACTACCACTGTTAACTATACAAATACCAAAGATTTATTTGCTGAAATATTCGAACAGAAAGGATTTGCCACCATTGTTAAAAGAGGGAATTTTGGATCCGTAAACAGTGCCAGCATTTCAGTGAGCGCACAAAAGCCAGTGGTTAAATGGTGGACAGCAATTGTTTACACAGAATACAATTACAATGATTACAAAGGCTTCCTGAATGGGGAAGATGTACATGTAAAGGCAGGCAATTTCCTGGTAAATATTAATAACCAGTTTAAGTTTAAAAAAGGATGGAGTGCAGAACTATCGGGCTTTTATCGTACAAAAGGTATTGAAGGTCAGATCCTGATAAAGTCAATGGGGCAGTTAAATGCAGGTGTACAAAAGCAGGTATTGAAGAACAAAGGGACTTTGAAATTAAATGTCCGTGATATCTTGTATAGCATGCAGGCCAATGGGGAAATCAACTTTCAACGCACGGAAGCCACCTTCCAACAGCAAAGAGATTCCAGAGTGGCGACGCTTAGCTTCGGATATCGTTTTGGAAAGCCAATCAATGGGCAGCAAAAAAGAAAAACCGGCGGCGCAGGCTCCGAACAAAACAGGGTGAAAGGCGGTATTTAATTTTAAAAGCACTACATATTTAAACACAGCTCAATATTGGGCTGTGTTTTTTATATTTGCATATATCTCACCAATAATAGTTGTTTTATGCCATCATTCGATTTTGCCAGTAAAGTTGATTTGCAAACCCTTGACAATGCAATCAATACCGTAAGTAAAGAAGTAACCAATCGCTTCGATTTTAAGGGATCCCATGTGGTGATCGAACTAAATAAAAAAGATTTTAAGGTAAACCTCGAAGCGGATAGTGAAATGAAACTAAACCAGATCATTGATGTACTGATCAGCCGGAGTGCGAAACAAGGCTTGCCTGCTGAAATTTATGATTTGACCAAAGAACATCATCAAAGTGGTAAAGTGGTGAAAAAGGAAGTAACGGTAAGAAACGGCATCAAACAGGAAGATGCCAAAAAAATTGTAAAGCTGATAAAAGACAGTGGTTTGAAGGTTCAGGTTGCCATTATGGATGATATCATCCGGGTAACCGGAAAAAAGATTGATGATTTGCAGGATGTAATCCAGTTGTCTAAAAGCTTTAATATCGGCATCGCTTTGCAACAAACAAATATGAAAAGTTAGTTGGATTTTAGTGTTGTGTTAAGCCTAAAGTGATAACACGTATTTTAGGCACTAATTAAACGTATTCAGCATAATATGACGTATCCATTTGTCAATGGTCAATGATGAATGTCAATATTTCACCATTAACCATTGACACTTAACTTAACGCTAGTTGGTTAGTTACAATCTTTTCAATGATTGAAGATCATTCGCAATTTTGATAAGCGTAATAAATGAACCGTATAGGGGCTGAACAAAATCGCCTTGTTTATAAGTCCTGATACTCGTTCTCACAATTGAATCCGGCATTAAAGGTAATTGCGAAATCGGGTTGTAAATTTTGTAGCTTTTTTAATTAACCAAATACCCCTACATTTGCAATCTTAAAAATCGCATGGCCAAATCCATGCACAAACTTTTACAATTATGAAAAAAGATTTGCATCCCAAAAATTACCGTTTCGTTATTTTCAAAGACATGAGCAATGGTACTACTTTCTTAAGTCGTTCTACTGCCAATTCAAGTGAAACTATCAGGCACGAAGATGGTAATGATTATCCTGTAATTAAATTAGAGATTTCAAATACATCTCACCCTTTTTATACTGGTAAAAATGTATTGGTTGATACTGCAGGTCGTATTGATAAGTTTAAAAAACGTTACGAAAAGAAAGCGCATTAGTAGATTTACTAAAGTTTGTTTTCATGGCTATACTTTAAGTCCCTCCGGTTTTCCGGGGGGATTTTTGTTTAAAATGCCTTTACAGTGGCATTATAAAATCGAAACTGTGTCCCGTAATTTAACTTGCCGATAGCGGGAGTCATTTTTTTAAGTATTTTTAAGGGGTGAATATATTTTTAGATGATATAAAAGTAAAGCATGGACTTTATCCTTTTACAGCTACAAGGCACACGGCCGATATACGAATCGGCATCTTAACCATTCGGGAGAAATGGGCATTTCTTTCCCGGTTTAACTTGCTCTCAGATCCTGTCCTTATATTTAAGGATGCTGATGAAAATGAAAGCAATGCTCCGGCTATCTTCGACGCAAATATTATTCCCACAAAACATTGGTTGGCCGGGCTGCTTCATCCAACTGGAAATTCAGATGATGAAAAAAATGATTCAGATGAATTTAAAGTGCTAAACTACCCCTGGCAAATTTTTCAGTACAACGACTGGGCCATTCGAAAAGATTTTGAAATGATTACAGCAGGAAGGCAATCAAAGCAAATTTCTTCAACGAATCAAATAATTGGTGGTGAAAATATTTTTTTGGAAGAAGGCGCAATTGTTGAATATAGTATCATAAATGCGTCCACAGGGCCGGTTTACATTGGAAAAAATGCACAGGTAATGGAAGGCTGTATGATCCGGGGGGCATTTGCTTTATGTGAAGGAGCCGTTTTGAAAATGGGTAGTAAAATATATGGAGCCACTACAATTGGTCCATATTGTAATGCCGCCGGCGAAATTAAAAATGCAGTGATATTTGGATTTAGCAACAAGGCACACGATGGATATTTAGGCGACAGCGTAATAGGTGAGTGGTGCAACCTGGGGGCTGGCACCACCAATTCAAATTTAAAAAATACTGCCGGCGAAGTGAAAGTTTGGAGTAACCAGGACAACGATTATTTACCAGTTGGCTTAAAATGTGGTTTATTGATGGGTGATTATAGCAGGGCTGCAATCAATACATCTTTCAATACAGGCACCGTGGTTGGGGTTTGCTGTAATATTTTTGGTGCAAACTTTCCACCAAAGTTTGTAAGTGACTTCACATGGGGGCAAGAAAGATATACCTTTGCAAAAATATTGCAGGATGTTGAAAACTGGAAAGTATTAAAAGGAATGACATTGAGCGATCAGGAAAAAGAAATCTTAGAAAACCTTTACAAACAATCATAAATAAACACGATGAGAAAACAAATAGCTGCGGCTAACTGGAAAATGAACCTTACCCTGGAACAGGCTGAAACATTAATTACTGATTTAATGGCGGCTCCAATTGAATTATCTGCAAACCAGGAAGCCGTGTTCGGAGTTCCATTTCCTTATTTAATCAATGTTAAAAATATCATTGCTGGTAAGCAGAATGCCTTAGTAGCTGCACAAAATTGCTATACGAAAGTGTCCGGCGCTTACACAGGCGAAGTAAGTGTTGAAATGTTGAAAAGCATTGGAATACCGTATGTAATTATTGGGCATAGTGAGCGCAGGGAATACTTCAATGAAACCAATGCAATTTTAGCTGATAAAGTAAACATCTGTTTTGAATATGCGCTTAAGCCGATTTTTTGCTGCGGTGAGGCACTTGACATTAGGGAAGCAGGTACACAAAACAGCTATGTAGAAAATCAATTGAAGGAAAGTTTGTTTCACCTGAGTGAAGCGCAATTGACCGGGTTTGTAATTGCGTATGAGCCAATATGGGCGATCGGAACAGGTAAAACAGCAAGCAGCGAACAGGCGCAGGAAATGCATGCACACATTAGAAGTATTTTTGCAACGCATTACAGCAGTGAGTTGTCCGATAGCATTTCTATTTTGTATGGCGGTAGCGTAAAAGCAGCCAATGCCAAAGAAATA
>JBBQKO010000152.1:0-10218 GCA_038327005.1 Chitinophagales bacterium
CCCTGAAGGGGAACTTAGGACGAATCAGCATTTAATTTTTGTTATTGCTTTTAATTTTGTTGGTGAGTGCAGCATTATTTTTCATGGAATCGCTTTTTTTAGCATCTCAGAAAAATCAGGATTTTGCTTTTTTATTTTTATTGCCACAGCAATGCATCTTTACTCAACATTGTTGTATCACTTGCCGACCTTGTCGGCATCCCGATGTTACACTTGAATCGGGACTTGTATTGTATATCTGTATTGAACTTTTATCGGCGGCTTTGGTTTACAATTTTAATAAAAAAATCATTATGCCGCTTTCGACAACATTTTAGTGTAATTTCCTTTTCAACCCAACATTCATATTCATGCAACGCAGAACTTTTCTTCGCAATAGCGGACTTACAATCGCCAGTCTGGCATTTTTAAGCAATCGATCCATTGCCCAACTACTGGCTGATCCAGCTTGGAAAATCAATATGATTACCAACGAAATTGGTGTGTTTACCGAGAAAGGAGGCACCATCTTATTCATGATTTCGAAAGATGGCATTGTGGTAGTGGATTCACAATTTCCGGAACAATCGCAGCACCTGATTGAGGAACTAAAAAAACAATCGCAACAACCATTCCGGCTATTGATCAATACGCACCATCATGGCGATCATTCAGGTGGAAATATTGCTTTTAAAGGGTTGGTGGCACATGTGTTGGCGCATGAAAATTCCAAAGCAAACCAGGAAAGAGTGGCCATGCAAAACAAGAATGAAGACAAACAGTTATACCCAGACCAAATCTTTGGCAGCACCTGGAGTGAAAAAATTGGGAAAGAAAAAGTTTGTCTCCACTACTTTGGCGCCGGACATACCAATGGCGACAGCCTCATACATTTTAAAAAAGCAAATATTGTACACATGGGCGACCTGTTGTTTAACAGGCGCCATCCTTTTATTGACCGAAGCTCAGGTGCCAATATCAGCAGTTGGATAAAAGTACTAGACAAAGTCGACAGCACATTTAATGACAAAACTAAATTTGTATGCGGACATGCAGCTGAAGGTTTTGATATTGTAACTTCCAAGTCGGATATAAAAGCATTTGCTGACTACTTAAAGAAAACCTTGGATTTTGTGCAGAGTGAAATCAAAGCCGGTAAGTCAAAAGAAGAAATTATAAAAGCCACGACCATACCCGGTGCACCGGAATGGAAGGGTGCCGGAATAGATCGCCCATTGACTGCCGCTTATGAAGAACTGACAGCGTAAATTTCTAACTCATTTTGGACATAAGGGTTTCGGACAAAATATAAATATAGAAAGAAGCGGCAGCCTTATTTGGGGACAGCCGTTTCTTTTTATTGATTTAAAAGCAATTCAAAATATTATAAATAAAATGCCGGACGGTCTTTGCCGACCCAAAGACAGATTCCTTCCATTCAAAAAACTATCCTTGTTTTGCCTGTGCCATCAGCTTCTCAATCACAAAATAAGTAATCGGGCAAAAAGTTGAGTTCTTCAATGCCATTGGCTGGCGCTTCAATAAAAAATCTTCATCTGTATAGGGAAAGCGTTCACAATCGGAAGGACGAACATCGTAAATGGAGCAGTAATTGTCTTCTCCTAAAAATGAACATGGAGCAGCCCGCATCACATAATCTCCATCTGCATCTACCCGCAGGTAATTGTTGATCAGGTCGCCGTCTTTCATTTTCAGATGTTTGGCGATGCGCTTAATATCGGGCGTTTTAAACCGGGGTGAATATCCTTTGCAGCAATTACCACATTGAAGACAATCAATCTTCTCAAATGCTTCTTCGTTTAAATCGGGCAGGGCTTTTAACACCGTGTTTTTATCGGCCCTGTGCAGGTAATTTTTGTACAATTTTTGTCTTTCTCCCGACTTTTTCTCCCATGCTCTTAAAAGTTCTTCGCTCATAATTGTTGTTGTTGACGGCTATTGTTAAGCCATATTCATAAACTTGTTCCACATTTTTCCACAGCAGCAAAGTAACGAACATATTAGCACCTATTCTTGTTGTGATTGATGTAATTTTGCAACAGCATTTTTTGGTATGGACGTCGGTTGAAGGATTTTCTAGAATATTTTTCTTTCTAATCCAGCTCAAATCATCTGCGTTTATCCAACTATTGAACTGCTGCTCACTGATCCATATAGCTGAAAAAGTACAAGTGAGACGATAGCTATCGGCTGACACAACAGTGTTGATTAAAGCGGCTTAGTTTGTACCATCACATTTCAAACCATTATTAGAATATATGAACCTTTTCGAAAAACAACAGAATGAATTTTCAGGCAGGCATATTGGACCTAACAAGGCAGAAACCACTGCAATGCTCTCGGAAATTGGCGTAAACACATTGGAAGAACTCATTGGCAAAACCATCCCTGATGGCATCAGAATTAAAACAGATCTTGATGTACCAGCGGCCATTAGTGAGTTTGAATACCTGAATGAGTTAAAAAAAATAGCAGCTAAAAATAAAATTTTCAAAAGTTATATTGGACAAGGCTATTACGATACCATTACGCCGAGCGTTATTTTACGCAACGTTTTTGAAAACCCGGGTTGGTACACCGCTTACACGCCGTACCAGGCCGAAATTGCACAGGGCCGTTTAGAGAGTTTGTTGAATTATCAAACGATGGTGTCCGACTTAACGGCTTTACCAATTGCCAATGCAAGTTTGTTGGATGAAGGAACGGCTGCTGCAGAAGCAATGGCAATGTTATTCAACCATAAAAATAAAAACCACGATCACATCACTGCTCCAAAGTTTTTTGTGGACGAAAAAGTATTTGCTCAAACACAAGACATATTGATTACAAGATCCGCACCAATTGGGGTGGAACTGGTATTTGGTGATTTTACAAAAGTGGTGTTGGATGAATTGTATTTTGGTGCGATAGTACAATATCCGGATTCTGATGGTGCTGTTACTGATTACCGTGCCTTTATCAATTCGGCACATGCCGTAAATGCGATGGTGATTATGGCCACCGATTTACTGTCATTGACTTTACTAATTCCGCCCGGAGAACTTGGTGCAGATGTTGCAATTGGTTCCTCGCAAAGATTGGGTGTACCGATGGGATTTGGTGGACCACATGCAGCTTTCTTTGCCACCAAAGATGATTTTAAACGCAACCTTCCGGGCCGTATTATTGGAGTAAGTGTGGATGCTCAGGGTAACCGCTGCCTGCGCATGGCGTTGCAAACAAGGGAGCAACATATCCGCAGAGAAAAAGCTACCAGTAATATTTGTACCGCCCAGGCCCTGTTGAGCAATATGGCGGCGATGTATGTTATTTATCACGGCGCAGCCGGATTAAAAAACATTGCCAAAAGAATTCATCTGCTGAGCATTCAATTACAAAGCGAATTGAAAGGATTGGGGATTGCGCAATTGAATGCCGGGTTTTTTGATACACTTAAATTGAATGTGGCTGATGTTGCCAAACTGAAAACAGTGGCTGAACTACACGAAATGAATTTCAATTATTTTGATGATGGAACTGTTGGAATCAGTTTGGACGAAACCACTTCGCCTGCTGATGTAAATAAAATTGTGCGGGTGTTTGCAGAACTAACCGGCAATATTATTAAAGAAGATAAAGCCATTGAATCGGCTACCTATCATTTACCGGAGGAATTGAAACGGACCAGTTCTTTTTTATTACATCCTGTTTTTAATTCGCACCACAGCGAGAGCCAAATGATGCGATACATCAAGTTTCTAGAGAATAAAGACTTGAGTTTAAATACTTCAATGATTAGTTTGGGCAGTTGCACCATGAAGCTAAATGCCGCTACTGAATTGATTCCGGTTAGCTGGCCTGAGTTCAGCAGGTTGCATCCTTTTGCACCAGTTGATCAAACCCACGGCTATCAGCAAATAATAACGGAACTGGAAAATTACCTAAGTGCAATCACAGGTTTTGCAGGCACTTCAATTCAGCCCAATAGTGGCGCCCAGGGAGAGTATGCGGGTTTATTGACCATCCGTGCGTATCATGCTTCAAGGGGCGAAAGCCATCGGAACGTTGTATTGATTCCTATCTCTGCACATGGTACCAACCCTGCAAGTGCGGTGATGGCAGGTATGAAAGTAGTGGTTACCAAATGCGATGAAGCCGGAGATATTGATATGATTGATTTAAAAGAAAAAGCAGCAGAACATAAAGATGACCTGGCAGCGTTGATGATAACTTATCCTTCCACGCATGGGGTGTTTGAAGAAAGCATCAAGGAAATTTGCGCTACCATTCATGAATATGGCGGACAGGTTTATATGGATGGTGCCAATATGAATGCGCAGGTTGGTTTAACTAGTCCGGGTATGATTGGTGCCGATGTTTGTCACTTGAATCTGCACAAAACTTTTGCCATTCCGCATGGTGGTGGCGGTCCGGGTGTTGGTCCTATTTGCGTGGCAAAACAGTTGGTTCCATTTTTACCAGGTCACATAAAACTTAATAACGAAGCTACCAACTCGAATGCAGTAAGTGCAGCGCCTTATGGTAGTGCCAGCATCTTACTCATCAGTTATGCATATATAAAAATGCTGGGCGCAAAAGGCTTACGCAACGCAACCGAGTACGCTATTTTGAATGCCAATTACATGAAGGTAAGACTAGAAAAATATTACAAGATTTTGTACGTCGGTAAAAACGGCACCGCAGCCCATGAGTTTATTGTTGACCTGCGGCCGTTTAAAATAAGTGCTGGTGTAGAAGCCGAAGATGTTGCCAAACGTTTGATGGATTATGGTTTTCATGCGCCTACACTTTCCTTTCCTGTTGCCGGCACATTGATGATTGAGCCGACAGAGAGTGAAGGCAAAGCAGAGCTAGACCGTTTCTGTGATGCATTGATTGGCATTTATCATGAAATAAAAGCGATTGAAGATGGCAGTGTAGATAAAAAAGAAAACTTGTTAAAGAATGCACCCCATACACTGCACATAATTACTGCAGATGAATGGACCAAACCATATAGCAGGCAACTAGCAGCGTTTCCATTGCCTTATGTGCAGGAAAATAAATTCTGGCCAAGTGTAAGCAGGGTTAACAATACTTATGGAGATCGTAACCTGGTATGCACCTGCGAGCCGATAGAAAGTTATATGGAACCAGCTTTGAGTTAATCAACAAATACTACTTTTATAAAAAAGTTCAACTTTAACCAGTTGGACTTTTTTTTATGCCTGGATGAATTTTAGATGTTCAATATTGTTGTACATTTCGTTATGCAAAAGAAATACTTCCTCTTATACGGGGCCAATGGCTACACTGGTCAGTTAATTGCCAGGCTCTCCGCTACTTATAATCTTGATCCGATCCTTGCGGGCCGCAATCAAAAAGCCATTGAAGAATTAGCCGAAGATTTACAACTCCCCTATCGTGTGGTGGATTTAAATGATACTGAAAGACTGCATAAAATATTGGGTGAAGTAAAACTGGTATTGCATGCAGCAGGACCGTTTCAAATAACGGCCGGGCAAATGATTGAAGCCTGCATTGCTACGGATACGCATTACATTGATATTACCGGCGAGATAGCCGTATTTGAGATGGCAAAACGCTACAATGATGCCGCAAAAGAAGCGGGCGTTATGATTATGCCAGGCGTTGGTTTTGATGTGGTGCCTACGGATTGCATGGCTTTATTTTTAAAAAATAAATTACCGGATGCCACACATCTGCAACTGGCTTTTGCTTCTATTGGTGGTGGTTTATCCCATGGCACAGCTACTACTATGATCATGGGACTGGGCGAAGGAGGCGCCATCAGAGAGAACGGAAAAATAGTGGCCAAAGCACTTGGACATAAAGGTATGTGGATTGACTTTTCGATAAAAACCGGAACAGAAAAAAAACTATTTGTAATGACCATTCCCTGGGGTGATGTGGCTACCGCTTACTTCACCACCAGCATCCCTAATATTGAAACCTACACCGGCATTAAACCCAGTATTTACAAAATGTTAAAGTTTCAATGGGCTTTTAATTGGCTCCTTAAAACAGGCTTTATCCGGAGTATTGCCATCAAGAAAATAAAGGAAAAACCAGCAGGCCCGGCCGATGAAGTGAGGGCTAAAAGCAGCAGTATGATTTGGGGCAAAGTTCAAAATATCTCAGGAAAAACGGTTTCTGCAACTATGAAAGTGAAGGATGGTTATAGCTTAACTGCCCATAGCAGTTTACTGATAGCACAGAAAATATTGGCTGGCAATTTCAAACCCGGCTATCAAACCCCGGCTGCCGTTTATGGCGAAGACCTTATACTGGAAGTGCCGGATACAAAAAGAACTTTAGCGGTTTATAGCTAAAGTTCTTTTTGAGAAAATTATCTGACACAAATATTTTAACGGGCAAAAACTCCTTCAAATTACCTGTTTCGTAGTATTCATTTAAACAGTTGCGGCTGATTGCTTTGGCAGGGATATCCTGTTAAACTCTGCGCCACTAAATATTTTTGCCAGCTTATTATCCTGTGACTGTTTCCACTCAGTGATGTTGGTTTCGGAAACAATGCGCCAGAAGTTTTTTGATTTTAAATCTTCGTAATCAGGAGATTGAACAAAAATACCTAATATGGTATTTCTTTTTTTAAACTCGATTTTAACTGCATTTTTCGCAAGGTGCCCACCTTCAATAAATTTGGCAATAGCTTCGTTTATCATGTATTTTTTTTTGCAAATGTAGGTTATTTAAGCTGCATTTTTTCAAGTATTTCAATAAGCACGCCTGTTTCACGGTTTGTTTACCCAAATACGATTGGTTTAAGCCGACAAATGATCGAGCCCTAACTCAGGGTTTTCTCCCTTTACGCCATGAAAGAAATCAAGTATTATTTTAAGATCTGCGGCTTCGTTATCCGTAGTATAAAACGGAGGGGAGAAGCGAAATTCTTTGTGTTCGAAATCCATGGCCAGCATTACAATCGGTACCTGTGCCAGGTGGGCAATATGATAAAAGCCCGTACGCAGGCGATCTACTTTTTTCCTTGTTCCCTCTGGTGATAATGCAATGGCAAATGATTCATTGCTGTTAAACATGTGTACGATCTGGTCTACAAAATTATTCTTACTAAACCGATCAACTGGCACACCGCCCAATTTGCGAAACATAGAACCAAATGGCGGCTTAAACAATTCCTGTTTGGCAATAAATTTAATGTGATCGATCTTTAAGAAACTCCTGAATGCGAAGCCCATAAATATATCCCAACTGCTGGTATGTGGGGCTACTACCATTACAAATTTTTTAAGGTCAGTAGCACTTGCATTCACCGCCTTCCAGCCATTTATTTTAAGGTATAATTTAAAAAGATAATGTACCAATCCGATTTAGTATTTAATCATTGCAACTTACGGTATTGAATTTACAATTCCGGTAAAAACAACCATTCCTTTCAGTCAGGACGATGAGCATCCAAAGCCGTCAATCAGCTTTAAAGACAAGTTCGCCTTGCACCACTCTTTTCAATATTTACCAGACCTGAGCGACATGTTGAATTATGTCAGGCGGTATTTAATAAGCAGTTGAATCCTTTACATTTGTTGAAACAAAAATACCTTCATGTCAATCACTGTTTTTCTCTCACACCAATGGTTAAGTTTTTGGAGAGGCCGAAATGCCAATAAAAGTCTCGCCATTCAAATCGTAATCGGAATTTTCTACTTGTTGATATTTTTAGAAATTGCTGCCCTTGGAATTGTACTTCCATTTCTATTACATGAAACCATGCCCGGTAAAGATCCAATCACGCTCTTCACCTCTTACATCGTTTATTACTTCCTGGTAGGTTTATTGGCCCGTTTTCAATTGCAGGAATTGCCTTCACTTAGTATTCAACCTTATTTAACGCAAAATATCAGTCGCAAAAAAATGTTGCAATTTTTAAATGTGCGTTCGCTGATACATGTCATTAATTTTTTGCCACTGTTTGTTTTTATTCCGTTCACTGTGGTGGAGATCATACCAGCCTACGGAACCATCGCAGGGTTTTGCTTTTTGATAGCCATGTTTTCGCTGGTGATCAACAACCATTTTTTAAACATGTACATCAAGCGCAAAACAGTTGATAGCTCTTGGTTTTTCTTAGGCGTGGTTGTTTTTATCGCTGCATTAAAAGGGCTTGATTATTTAAAGGTGTTTTCGTTCGAAAAAACATCTTCTTACGCTTTTATCGAATTATTACACAAGCCAATCCTCTGCCTGTTGCCATTGGCTTTGGCAGCGTACACATTCTTACTAAACAATCGATATTTAAAAAGTCACCTGTACATCGAAGAACTGGTAAGTGAAAAAAAACTGATAATAAGTAAAAACTATTCGTTCCTGGATAAGTATGGCGATATCGGCGAAATGATTGCGCTGGAACTAAAACTGATTTTTAGAAATAAAAGACCACGATCGCTGATGATCTTATCCGGTGTGATTTTACTGTACGGTTTTCTTTTTTACCCCCGTTATATCGAAACGGGTAACTATGCTGCGTTGTTCCTTTTTGCATTGCTGATAACGGGTATGTTTATCACCAATTACGGTCAGTTTTTATTCGCCTGGCAAAGCAGCCATTTTGATGGCATGATGAGCTACAACATCAATATGAAACAATATATTAAGGGTAAGTTTACGCTGTTTGTGGTGGTCTGTTCACTGCAATTTTTGCTGGCGAGCTTTTATGGATTGATGAGCTGGCGCATCTTACCGATTCAGCTCGCAGCCTTTTTATATGGTATCGGGGTGAACTCTTTTGCCACTATTTATGCGGCCACTTTCAATTATCGCTATCTCAATCTGACAAAATCGGCGAGTATGAACTTTCAGGGAATTGGCACCATGCAATGGATACAATCACTGGTATTTTCCTTTGGACCGGCACTGATCTTCTATCTGCTAAATAAATTCATCGGATTTTGGACAGCCGTTATTAGCATCAGCGCACTTGGTATGATCGGTTTAGCTTTTCACGAAATGCTCATCAACTGGCTGGCCAGGCAATTTAACATGCGCAAACATAAAATCCTGGAAGGATTTAGGGAACGATAGGAATTCAATTAACCAATTACTCAATTTGGAAACAACCCAATAACATTCATTTTCAAATTGAGTCATTTTCAAATTTTCAAATTAACAATATGATTTCTATAAAAAATTTAAAAAAAACCTACAAAGGAATTGATGCCGTCAATATTGAGGCGCTTGAAATACATGCAGGTGAAGTAATCGGATTGGTTGGGAATAACGGTGCTGGAAAAACTACTTTCTTCCGGCTATTACTAGATCTGATTAGAAGCAACGAAGGCGAAATTATATCGAAAGGCAATATCGTTACACAAACAGAAGAATGGAAAAGCTATACCGCTGCCTACATTGATGAGGGCTTTCTGATAGATTATCTTACGCCCGAAGAGTATTTTTATTTTGTAGGAAAACTGAACCAACTCTCCAAGCCTGACGTGGATGCATTTTTACAAACTTACCTGGCATTTTTTGATGATGCCATTATAAACAAAGGGAAGTACATCCGTGATTTTTCAAAAGGCAATCAATTTAAAATCGGCATTGTTGCAGCCCTGCTGAGCAATCCGGAGTTGTTGATACTGGATGAACCCTTTGCCAATCTGGATCCCACAACCCAATTAAGACTGGTAGATATGATTAAGGCGATGGCTGCCAATAACAGTATGTGCATCATTGTATCAAGTCACGATATTAACCAGGTATCTGAAGTAAGCAGCAGGATATTATTAATGGAAAAAGGTAAAATAATAAAAGATATTGCGGGGGGCGAAACTGTTTATGAGGAATTGGTTGATTATTTTAAGGTGAGAGGGTGAAAGTAGAATATTGAGTAAATGATGCATTAAAGAATCAGTCAGGCGCAGGAGCCGATAGCTATCTGCTCCGTCCTGTGTCTTCCCTGTTACTACTGCTTTAAGTTGAATGCTATTTTAGTTATAAAAGTTTAGTTTTAATGATCTTAATGATAACACCATGAGCACCAGATATAAATTTATTGACAATGCATCAGTGTATTTTACCACCTCAACAGTAGCAGGGTGGACGGATGTTTTTACAAGAGAAATATACAAAACAATCCTGCTGGATAGCATCAGGCATTGCCAGCAAAGCCAAGGTTTAAAAATTCATGCATGGGCTTTAATGACCAATCCCGCCCGGATGACCGGTCGGACGGGCATTTGC
>JBBQKO010000153.1:0-10202 GCA_038327005.1 Chitinophagales bacterium
GCCATAGGTTTAACTATACTACGCAGGGTATCTATTAGTGCGTTTGTATTTTGCTCCTCATCCGATAGCTATCGGATGATAAAATGTACAAGAGTGCGCCGCCAATGAAGCTTAATCCGATAGCCATCGGATGAAAAATTGCTGTCTGTTTCATAAAGAAATAGTAACCGATTTATCCATTGTTCACTATAACTCAAACGATTGTTCGCTTTTTTGCAGAAAGTCAATACAAAAAAAGCCATCCCAAAAAATTGGGACGGCTTTTAAAATCAAAATTAACCGTAAACTATGGGCAAAGCAAAAATGAAATACCCATACGATCTTCCTATTGTATTGTAATCTCTTTGCTCGAAATTTTTGCTACTTCTTTCTTAGGTAAGGCCAGCGTTAAAATTCCATTTTCATATTTGGCTTCAATAGCAGCAGCTTCAATTTTTTCATCCAGTGTAAATGAACGCTTAAATGCTTTTTGACTAAATTCCTTTCTGATTATTTTCTCAGTTGCTAATCTCGCCTCTTCCTTTTTATCTGCGCTTATTGTTAAAATATTGCCTTCTAATTTGATATTAAAATCGCTTTTTTCTAAGCCAGGCACAGATACCACTAATTGGTACGAATTGGTATTTTCAATGATGTTTACCGGAGGAAAGCTTAATACATCCTCTCTGAAAGTTTTTCCAAAAGTTACTGGAAAGTCATTGAGAATTTCATTCACGAAACCATCAAATGATTTTGAAACAGGGTTGTTTACTTTTACGAGTGTCATAGTAGTTTTATTTTTTTTTTAATAATATTTGTTTGATAGTATCCTTTCAAATTCCATTCCACCCTGTATTTTATTCATTTTTGACTTATTGGGCGATACACTTCGGACTAATTGACGTACTATACGGTATTTAAGTGACATATTGGCCCATTTGCGAGATCGGATCAAATTTTAAACACATTGAAATTCTTCAATGCATAATTCAAACCAAGTATGTAAATTTGTGTTTCTAAAAAAATAACAAGATATGTATCCAGAAGAAATTGTAATACCAATGAAAGAAGAGTTAACAGAAAATGGCTTTGCCGAAATGTTGACTGCATCTGATGTTGATGAAAAGATAACAGAAACCGGAACCACATTGGTGGTTATTAATT
The DNA here is from genome assembly GCA_038327005.1 of Chitinophagales bacterium. Lineage (GTDB taxonomy): Bacteria > Bacteroidota > Bacteroidia > Chitinophagales > Chitinophagaceae > Ferruginibacter. Next base: position 1,144 of record JBBQKO010000153.1, read on the forward strand.
CGGTTTGTGGTTGCAGTGCGGGAACTGCAAGGCCTGGTGTATTAATGGCCGTGCATAACAGTGCTAAAAAGCCTGATCATCTGGCAACCAGTTTTGCTGGTTTTGACGTTGATGCGGTTAAGAAGATCAGGGAGCACCTGTTGCCTTATCCTCCATCATCACCTTCGATTGCTTTATTTAAAAATGGACAACTGGTTCATTTTATTGAAAGGCACAATATTGAGGGAAGAAGTGCTCAAATGATTGCAGAGAATTTGATTGGTGCGTTTGAGCAATATTGTAATTGATCAACAAATTTTTCGATGGGTGAATAAGTTAATCCTGTGGTGAAAACTGCAGGATTTTTTTGAAATAACGTTTTTACTTTACGAATGATAATACTGTAATCGTAGTAAGCATTGCCCAACCGCTAAAGTTCAAATACGTTTTTCCAATAAAAAAGTTCCGCCAGGTAAATGACGGAACTTTTTTTATTCAAGCTAAACTCGTTAGACTCAACTTTAGTATCAGAACGAATTATTCGACAATAGTGATTTTGATTGTGTTGGTTGGTAAATGAAGTTTGGTGGGCGTGCTGCCTGTGCTAACAATTACATCAGCCGTTTTAATAAATCCTCTTTCCTTCAGGATATTTACCTGGTCAAAAATAATATTATCCAAACCTTCTTCTTCTGCATAATAGATTGCACGAACACCCCAGCTTAAACTCAACTGATTGATGAGCGTTTTTTCTTTACTAAAAATATACAAAGGGGCTTTTGGGCGATAACTACTCAAAATAAAACCAGTGTAGCCACTTTGTGTCATACCGATCAAAGCACTTGCACTTACATCTTTGGCCAGCTTACAGGCACTGTAACAAAGCGCATCACTAAGCAAAGAAGGAGAATGTGCCTGCGGTGCAAGAATATCATCGCGGTCATAATCATAAGCCGTACGTTCCACTTCCATAATAATTTTACTCATCATTTCTACCACAAGCCTGGGATAGTCGCCCATTGCTGTTTCGCCACTTAGCATCACAGCATCCGCACCTTCTAAAACTGCATTAGCTACATCGGTTACTTCGCTTCTGTTTGGTTTGGTACGCTCCATCATGCTCTCCATCATCTGCGTTGCAACAATTACGGGTTTTGCCCTGCGCATACACCTTCGGATAATTTCTTTTTGTATCATTGGAACCTGTTCTACCGGAACTTCTACTCCTAAGTCGCCCCTGGCAACCATTACACCATCGCTTTCTACAATAATGTCCCGGATATTTCTCAATGCTTCCGGCATTTCAATTTTAGAAATTACTTTTATTTTACTGTTCTTCTCTTTAATTCTTTTTTTTAGTTCGATGATATCATTCGCTTTGCGGACAAAAGAAAGTGCTACCCAGTCGAGATTGTTATCAATGATAAACTCAAGATCTGCAAGGTCTTTTTCGGTTAGTGATGGCATGGTTAAAGCCGAATCGGGCAAGTTTACACCTTTCTTTGGAGTTAAGGTGCCTCCCAATGTAACGGACACCCGTATTTCGGTATCGTTGATAATTTCCTTAGCTAGCAATTCCATTTTACCGTCATCCAGAAAGATCCGTTCTCCCACTTTTACATCCTTTGCAAGATTTTTATAAGACACATAAATCTTTTCAGGTGTGCCTACCATCTTCTCGGTCGTGAAAATAAATTCATGCCCATCTTTCAGCTCAATCTTTCCGCCTTCCAATTCGCCCACTCTTAGTTTTGGTCCCTGCAAATCGCCGAGAATTGCAATGTTGAACGGCTGTGTTCTGTTGATTTCCCTGATATGTTGAATGATATCCGCCTTGTCTTCGTAAGAACCATGTGAAAAATTTAAACGAAATACATTTACACCTGCAATAACAAGTTCTAATAACTTTTCATACGTAGAGCAAGCGGGCCCTACGGTGGCAACAATTTTAGTTTTTTTCATGGAATGCTGTTTTCCTGCTTCCTTGTCCATCTCTTTATGCAGGTATTGGTTAATATTTTTACTCATTAAATATTTCTTTGTAAAAGTAACTGATAAAAACTTTTAGCGAAAAGGTTAAAAAAATCTTACGGCTTGCGCAAGTAGATCAGTTATCCGCCAACACTAGGATGCGAGAATTTTTACAATTTTCATCCACTCTTCATTAATACGCTGTTTCTTTTTTACGGCTTCATTCAGCGGCGTATAATGCATACGGTTGTTTACCATACCAACAAAAACATTGAATCTTCCTTCAATTAAACAATCTACGGCAGAATAACCCATGCGGCTGGCAATCAAGCGATCGAAGCAACTTGGTGAGCCACCTCTTTGAATATGCCCAAGTATACAAACCCTTACTTCCTGGATGGGTAAACGCTCCTTAATAATTCTGCCAACTTCATCGGCGCCGCCAAAATCATCACCTTCAGCCACCACTATTAAATTTACTAATTTATGACGCCTTTCTTTTTCCGCCAACTGCTTAATGATTTCTTCAATATCCGTTTTGCGTTCTGGTATCAATATGTTTTCAGCACCGGTTGCAATACCGCTATGCAATGCAATATAACCGGCATCTCTGCCCATTACTTCAATGATAAATAAACGGTCATGTGCATCCGCCGTATCTCTTATCTTATCAATGGCTTCTACTGCTGTATTTACCGCAGTATCAAAGCCAATGGTGAAATCTGTTCCGGCAATGTCTTTATCAATTGTGCCAGGTAAGCCAACACAGGGGATATCAAATTCGTTGCTAAATGTTTGGGCGCCACGAAAGCTGCCATCACCTCCAATAATCACAAGGCCATTGATCCCTAATTTCTTTAAATTATTGTATGCCTTTTTTCGTCCCTCGGGTGTTAAAAACTCTTTACAGCGGGAAGTTTTTAAAATGGTGCCACCTCTTTGAATGATGTTGGCAACACTGCGGCTTTCCATTTTAAATATATCATTTTCTACCATGCCGGTATAACCACGCATGATACCGTAAACATCTAATCCATGATAAATTCCTGTACGTACTACGGCTCTAATGGCAGCATTCATGCCAGGTGCATCTCCTCCTGATGTTAGTACTCCTATCTTAGTTACTCTTTTTGTCATATCTAATAAAGACGGTTAAGTATTGAAATTTTTTTAATAAAATATGTGTTTTTGTAAACATATCAGTTTTGAAAGATGTCAAAAATACACATTTAATATTAATCGGCTAACCCTCTTATTTTTTTATTCCTCATCAATAGGTTGTGCTTAAAGCTATAAATTCAACTGTTGGTAAAGAAAGATAAATATGTATCAACAAAAAAAAATAATTTGGATTGAGCAAATGTTTATTTAATTCTTTCAATTCTATGTTACCCATTAAAATACCTGGTTGTATAAAAAGTAACCCGGTTCTTTTTAAATTTGACCTAAATATAATGTTGCCTTTACCACCTTTAAGCAAGTAAAATATTAGTAAAATATTTCAGCTTCTTCAGTTAACTTACAACGAATATTAAATTGTAAAATTGAATGAAAATACTTGTTACAGGTGCCAATGGTTTGCTGGGGCAGCATTTGCTAAAAATGTTGAATAATTCAACGACCTGCGAAATTGTAGCTACAGGAAGGGGAGCAGCCCGATTGCCTTTTATTAATAATGGCCGGTATCATTATTTTTCGCTTGATATTACGGATGGTGTGGCAGTCGCCGACTTTATTGATCGCCATCAACCAACTGTTATTATCCATACTGCCGCAATCACCCAGGTGGATGAATGTGAAACCAATCCTGTTGCCTGTTGGAATACAAATGTTACGGCTACCCGCTTTTTGGTGAGTGCTGCTGAAAACATCGCTGCTCGTTTCATTTATATTTCTACTGATTTTGTTTTTGATGGATTGAATGGTCCTTACAAAGAAACTGATCTGGCAGGACCTATCAATTACTATGGCAGTAGCAAGCTCGCTGCAGAAAAGGCTGTGATGGACAGCCAGTTATCATGGAGTATTGTCAGAACTGTTTTGGTGTATGGCAATATATTGACTGGTAATCGCAGTAATATGGTGAGTTGGGTGCAACAGAATTTATCGGAAGGAAAAAATATAAAGGTTGTTAGCGACCAGTGGCGAACGCCTACCTATGTAGAAGATCTTGCAAAAGGAATCATACTGGTAGTAGAAAAAAAGGCAACCGGTATTTTTCATATTTCCGGTCCTGAAATGCTAACTCCTTATGAGATGGCGATATTGACAGCCAACTATCTTCATCTTGATACCTGTCTGATTGAAAAAGTAGACGCTTCCATTTTTTCGCAACCAGGTAAACGGCCTGCTAAAACAGGTTTCATTATTGACAAGGCAACGCAGCAATTGGGTTTTGAACCAATAAGTTTTGTTGAGGGATTGAAACAGATGTTACCGCAGAAAGAAGCCTGAAATACTAATAAAGACATCGGGATATTGCTGATGGAGTTACCCTGCAGGTCATTTAATGATTAAAGCTTTTGCAATAAAAAGAGCCCGATATTTTATATAATTTCAGGCTATTTTTATTGCACGTTTTCGCTCCGTAATCTGATCTGGTTAAAGGTTGAAATGAAACTTAACCGATCAACTTGACCTAGTGCTTTCTACATCCTCTCCGGTACCCGGATTCCCATTAATTGCATACCACTTTGAATGGTATTGGCTGTCATACCAGCTATCTGCAAACGCAGTTGTTTTTTGGCCTCCGTTTCAGCATTGGCAATAGAATGTTCTGCATAAAATGAATTAAATGTTTTGGCCAGGTTGAAAATATAATTGGCAATTACCGATGGATTTTTTTCATCGCAGGCCTGTTCCAAAATTACCGGGTATTGCTCCAGGTTTACAATCACTTCTTTTTCCAGGCTTAGTAAATTGTTATCTCCATCAGGAATACTCATCTCTTGAGCCGATGCTGTATTAGCTGATTCTTTTCTTAAAATACTTTTGATCCTTGCATAGGTGTACTGTACAAAGGGTGCTGTAAATCCATGAAAGTCGATGCTTTCCTCCGGGTTGAAGATCATCGTTTTTTTCGGGTCAACCCTCAGCAGGTAAAACTTCATCGCACCCAAGCCGATGATATCGTACAAGTCTTTTAATTCTTCTAGTGTGAAATCTTTTACCTTACCAAGTTCTTCTGTAAGTCTTTGCGATGTGCTCACCATTTCATCTACAATCTCATCCGCATCTACCACCGTACCCTCTCGACTTTTCATTTTGCCGGAGGTTAATTCCACCATCCCATAGCTCAGATGAAAAATATTTTCTGCGTTGGGCATGCCCAGTTTTTTGCAAATCAATTGCAGCACTTTCATGTGATAATTTTGCTCATTTCCAATCACGTAAATGCTCTGGTCAATTTTATATTGCTCATATTTTTGAAGGGCTAAGCCGATGTCCTGGGTAATGTAAACAGACGTGCCATCTTTACGCTGTACAATTTTTTCATCCAGTCCGTTGTCCGTCAGATCAATCCATATACTGCCATCGTCTTTCTTAAAAAACACCTTTTTGTCAAGTCCCTGCTGTACAATATTTGTTCCTAACAAATAGGTATTGCTTTCATAGTAAATTTTGTCAAAATCGGCACCGATCTTTTTATAAGTAACGTCAAAGCCAGCATACACCCAAGCGTTCATAGTTCTCCATAATTCCATTACCTCCGGTTTTCCATCTTCCCAATCCAGCAGCATTTGCTGGGTAGCTTTCATAATGGGGGCCTCTTTTTCAGCGTCTTCTTTTGGCACTCCGGTTGCTATCAACGCGGTAACCTCATTTTTGCAGGCTTCATTAAACTTTACATAATAATCGCCCACAAAATGATCTCCCTTTGTGTGGGTCAATTCGGGCGTGGCGCCGTTTGCAAACATTTGCCAGGCAATCATACTTTTACAGATATGAATACCCCGGTCATTTACAATACAGGTTTTTATTACTTCAAATCCATTGGCCTTCAAAATTTCAGCCACACTCCATCCTAAAAATATATTTCTTAAGTGACCCAAATGTAACGGCTTGTTGGTGTTGGGCGAAGAATATTCCACCATCACTTTTTTACCATTCATTTCCTTTCGGCCATAAGCATTGTTATTATGATTTTTTTGTAGCAGTTCGAACCAGTAGTCATCCGAAACGGTAAGATTTAGAAAACCTTTGATGATATTGAATTGGGTAAAAAAAAACGGATTATTCGCCACCAGGTATTCTCCCAGTTGATTTCCGATTGCATCGGGCGATAACTTCAAGGATTTTACCAATGCAAACATAACAACCGTGTAATCTCCCGTAAATTCAGGCTTGGTTTGGTTTATCTGGAAATCTTTTTCTGTAAAAGGCTGATTAAAAACAGCACTTAATGCGGTGGTAACTTTTTGTTGTATGTTGCTTACAATAGACATGTTATAATTTTAAATGGCTGCAAAAATACTTATTTCAACCCTGCAATTTTTATTTTTTACCGTTGTATAACACAATAAAAGTCACCTTATTACGCTTATAAGGGGTAAAACCACCGACTAAATCCTGTTTGAACACTTTTTTGTTTATATGCCACAGGACACACAAAATAAATTTTTTGAATACCCTGATCCAGCTTATGGCACCTAACTTTACTTATTTAAGAGCAAAAACTCTTTTTATTGTACTTGTTGCCATTGTTGCGCTCTCTAAAGGTGCTGACTTACCAACTGATAAAATTGCCCAAAGCAGAAGCGGATTTCCAAAGCATATTCAATTTCATGATCACTCCCGAATATACAAAGCCACCAATTTAGCTGTTTCAATCTACGTGATGGCAAATGCTACCGGTAATAACAATGGAGTTTCCTGGCAGGATGCATTCACTAGTTTAACCAACGCTTTAAGCAATGCAGTTCCTGGCGACACCATTCGGGTTGCCCAGGGGATTTATTATACAGAAGGCGGTCCATTTAATTTAAAAGATAGCGTGGTAATATTAGGAGGATATCCCAACGCAGGTAACCCGACAGATGCAGACAGGAATTATGGAATTTATCAAACTATCTTAAGCGGGGAAGCAGGGAATCCATTGTTCCCGTTTGATAATGCATCCACCATCGTTAACGGCAACCAGGTAAAAGATAGTACTGTATTGGATGGATTTATCATTGAAAACGGGTTTGCAAATAATACCCTACAGGGTGTAGGTCTCAACCTTGTGATGAGCAGTCCGCAAATAAAGAATTGTGTTTTCCGAAACAATAGTTCTTATAATAGCGCACTGGGCGGCTCTTCCATTGCCTGTCAAAACAATAGCAACCCCGTTATCCGCAATTGCTTTTTTGTAAACAATCTTGATTTTATTTTCAGTACCATTTTTTCAAAACTAAATTGTCAGCCAACATTGATCAATTGTGTTTTTGCAGCAAATGATGGACGTTTTGTTTTGTACGCCAATCAGAGCAATGTAGTAGTAACCAACTGTACTTTTTTTAATAATCAAATTGGGATTTCATATTTACCCGCTGTATCAAAGACAGGTTTTTTATATGCAGAAAATAATTCAAACTTATCAGTTACCAATACAATTTTTTTTAATAATAAGTATCTCGCATCTACAGATAGTGCTGATGTAAGTTTGAGTGGATCGACTGCAACTGTAGAAAACAGCATCACGCAAAATTATCTTACCAACAATGCATACCTGCTTTCATTAAACCCCAATTTTAAGGATACTGCTAATATTGCAGGGGCTGATAATTTTTATTTTACCCCGGACGATGGATTACAGCCATTGTTTTGTTCGCCTTCTATCAATGCAGGTGGCAATGCAGCGGTGACAAATATTTTTACAGATATTTTACAAAGGCCACGAGTATTCAACGGGCAAAGTGATTTGGGTGCTTATGAATACCAGTCTTTAACCGGAGATGTTATATTGAATAATGCAAACGATTCAATTGAAGCTAACAGGGAGTACACGGACCAAAACGGGTGGACCCATTATTACAAAGACTGTATGCTGTTGTTATCTGTTAAAAAAGCGGGTCAGCAAATTGGAACCATTCACGATGGAACATTTAAAGTAATGATTAAAACAACGCCTGGCTATGGAGTAGCAACCGGGAATAATTTATCACCTGCCATTTATGTTACACCTGGCGTGGCATGGATTGCCTTGAACCGGTACTGGACTATCCGTGCAACGAACCAGCCCATTGATAGCCTTTTGATCCGTTTTCCATGGTCGTTGGTAGATTATGCAGATGCAACGGCGATCAATGCTGCAATTAATTCACCGCAACAACTGGTGTTTTTTACAGTAGATCCACCTTCTAAAGTTTTAGGATTTGATGTTCCTCTCAGTCATTTTCAGCCATATTATAATGGGGCGAATCCCACAACAAAATACTGGAAGTACAGCTCAACCGATACCATACAATATGCCGAATATTATGTGAAACAGCTAAGTGCCGGGGGGATCGGCACCGGAACAGGCTTTTTAAAGGGGCCCTTTGCTTCAGCAAGCAATAGTTGTCAGGGCATCAACAGAACATTTTCTTCCTCCATCACCGGAAATGCTTATCAATGGCAAATGGATGACGGAACTGGCTTTATCAATATAGCCGATGATGCACTTTACTCAGGATCAAATACGCAGTCACTTACACTAATCGCACCGCCCACCGCTACTTATGGACATGTATTCAGGTGTTTGGTAACGGGGGATACCAGTTCTGGTTTTTCAAGAGAAATCTTGGTGAAATTTGAAGCCAAATGGACAGGAGCCAATAGCACAGTCTGGGATGATCCGGCCAACTGGAGTTGCGGCGTGATACCCGATGGCAATACCGATGTGCAGGTAATGCCAGGAACTATAAACAATCTGGTTATCAATGTGGATGCCAGTTGCAGAAGTATGCGCCTTTTCCCCAATGTAGTGGTAACGCTGGCCGATGATAAAAAATTAACCATTACCGGCAAATAGCCAATACAAATCTTCGCAAAGAAAATTTCATCTGGTGTTGTGTGAATGGTGAATATTTCATCACTCATCATTTATCACATATCACCCATTATTCATTATTATTGCCACATCTATC
>JBBQKO010000154.1:0-10122 GCA_038327005.1 Chitinophagales bacterium
TTAACCATGCTCACGCTGGTACTTTTGGGCTACTACGGAATTGGATTTGTAAAAACCGGAAAGCTGGAAAAATACATGCATGCGTTGGGCGGATTAACGATTTTCATTTGTGGTGCAGGCATGCTTTGGATGGGCTGGTAACAAATGAACCGCTAATTCAGTTAAGAAATTTCGCCATATTCAAGCGTAAACGAAATAGTATTTTTTGATTCATCTGAAAATATAAAAGCTGCGAATTAGATTCTTTTACATTGAAACTGTAGAGATGTAGTTACTAAAAATTGCAAAACCACGCCATTCCTTCGGGATTTACTACTACTAAAATTCCGAACTTTTACTAATGGTTTAGAAATTGTTAAAAATTAACTTTATGTTCAAATTTAATATCTATGACCAGCCAAACCAATTCAATCCATTTATTCGCAGGAATATCCAAGTTTTTCAACGAAGTTTTCTGTGCACTGTTTGTATCAAGCGATAAAAAAGAGTTTCAGCGTTTGAAAGATTTTATTTCTTCCTAGTAGTTGATTTGTAAACCATTAGCTAAACAGGTATTCAACATCAGATTTGCTCAATGCTTTTACAAAATTAACATCGTCTGAAATTAGCTCGCTTGCCAGTTTTCGTTTACGCTCCTGCAACTGCAGAATTTTATCTTCGATGGTGTCGATGCATATCATCCTGTAAGCAAAAATGTTCTTAGTTTGCCCGATACGGTGAGTACGATCTATTGCCTGTTGTTCTACAGCAGGGTTCCACCATGGATCAACTATATAAACATAATCTGCAGCAGTAAGGTTAAGACCCACACCACCGGCCTTTAATGAAATCAGGAATACCCTGCACTGGTCATTGTTCTGAAAATTCTCAATCGCTTTTTGGCGGTCATTGATGCTTGTGCTTCCATCAAAGTATTCAAAAGGAACACCCTCTTGCCGTAATTTGTCTTTTATTAAACCCAGCATACCCAAAAACTGGGAGAAGATCAATGCTTTGTGTTCACCGATGTTTTCCTGTATTTCTCTTGTTAATTCATCCAGCTTGATGGAGTGGTTTGGATGCTTGTCTTCTTCATTCAAGATGGCCGGGCTATCACAAATCTGCCTCAACTTCATTAGGCCCTGCAAAATGGTCAACTGCGATTTGTCGATACCCTGCTGATCAATTACGCCCATGATTTTATCACGATAGCTATTTCTATAAGCATCATAAATCTTTCTTTGTTCGCTTTCCATTTCGCAAAACAAAATGGTTTCTGTTTTTTCCGGCAAATCCTTCGCCACTTGTTCTTTTGTGCGACGCAGGATAAATGGATATAGTAATTTGCGGAGATGATCCTTTTGTTCCTGCTCGCCAAACTTATCAATCGGGTTGGCAAACTCATTGCGGAAGAAATCCATACTACCCAGCAATCCCGGATTAAGGAAATTCATTTGGGCAAAAATATCAAACGTGTTATTCTGAAGGGGTGTACCACTCATGCATATCCGGTTTTTTGCTGTCAGCAAACAAGCTGCCCTTGTAACTTTTGATGCCGGATTTTTGATCGCCTGGCTTTCATCCAATACCACATAATCAAATAAAATTTTCAGCAGTACTTGTATATCGCTACGCAGTGTGCCGTAGGTTGTGATGATGATATTTGCGCTTTGCAGTTCTACCATATCTCTTACCCTAAGACTGCCATGGTGTATGCGGTAGGTTAAGTCAGGTGTAAACTTTTTTATTTCATTTTCCCAGTTATAGATCAACGTAGTTGGACAAACTACAATTGCCATTAGTTTCCCTTCCTGCGTTTTGTAATGTTGCAGCATGGTGAGTGCCTGTACCGTTTTACCCAACCCCATGTCATCTGCCAGTATACCACCCCAACCCACTTCATTTAAATAATTCAACCATTGGTAGCCTGCTGTTTGATAGGGCCTTAGTATCGGCTGCAGATTGATAGGTGCTTCAATCTCTGGTATATTTTTAAACTCCCTTAATCTTTCAAATTTTTCATCCAGGGCAAAACTCAGTTCTGATGCGTTGCGGTTTTCATACAGCTCATCTATCACACTCATATGGTATTTCGACAAGCGCAGTTTATCACTTTTGCCATCACCTACTTTAAACAACAGGGAGTATTTTTTAAGCCACTCATCGGGCAAAATACCAAGGGTTCCATCGCCCAGTTGCACAAAAGACTGCTTGGAAGCCAATGCCTTTTTAATGTCGGCGATGCCTACCTTTTGTCCTTCAAAATCAATTTCTACTTTTGCATCAAACCAATCAAGGCCGCTACTTACATGAATATGGGTGGATGGCCTTGCAGTGTTAAACCGGAAATTACGGAGCGCCTCAAAACCAAATACCGGCACTTTAGCTTCTTTCATAGAATCTACAAAAAGAAAGAACCAGTTATTCTTCAATACATCCGGACCTTTTAATATTAAGCTGTTGCCCTCCTGCGGACGGATGAACTGCGAATGCAATGCACTGAGTTTATCCAGAAAGCGCATTTCTGCTTCCTTATTACGATGTACAATTAAAATTTTATCGCCATCCGGTATCGTAATAGTGTCTTTATCGGAAGCTTTCGTTTCAAATCCCTTATAGGTAAATATGGGCTGAAATACCAGGTAATCTCCTCTTTCCTGCAACATCAATTTTACTTCCGGCTCGCCACTTTTTACTTCTCTTATTAAAGTTTTATCAAACTCAACTTTATAATTTTGGGTCAATGGCATGATGAGTTTCTGCATCTGCGAAGTCCAGTTTTCTTTCGTCAGTTTGATATTGCCTTTTTTAATAAATTTTTCTGCCTGCAACACATCTTCCGGCTTTTGCCACAGGTAAAAAGTATGATTGTATAAAAAGAGGATGCTATTGTTGCATTCATTATTTGTAACCGGTTGTTCGGCACCATTGATATTAAAGCGACACTGTAGTTCAAAATGATCATCCTGCGAAATAATCTTGAACTGCGGCTCAATAAATTGATCGCTCAACACCACCTCTGCCAGGTTATCCGTTTTAAAAACCTTCTTTTCAGGTAAATAATAAATGAACGGATTGGTACTTTGTTCTTCAAATATTTTTTTAAGTTTGGGCTGAAAATATTCTGTTATCAGGGATTTGGTCTCTTCCGGTAATTCATCCCCATCGGTTTGAATGATGTTTTCCCAAATACCACTAAAAGGTGAATTGCGATTCAGGTATTTATTTACTTCCGAAGTTTGAATTTTTCTTATTTGCTGCAACAGCATTTTATCATCCTCACTAAATAGTTCGGTGTTCACATATTTAGTTAGGTCCAATTTTTCTACCTTCCCCAATAGTTTACTATTGTTATCATCGGCTTCTCCTTGTATCGCATCTACTACAAAATAGGGATAAACAGTTGCATTGAAATTGAAGACAAGTCCCAATTTTTTGGTTGCGTTTTCTGTTACTTCCACTTCCGGCTCCTGGGTTGCACGGGTATCCTGCATATAAGATGGACGTGCTGGTGGAATTACCTGCGTTACTCTTTTTATGGATATATCCAATACTTTTAAAAAGGGTTTACCTTCTTTATAAACAAATTCAAATTTGTCTTTTAAATCATCGTCCAGGTTATAACCATAAATCTGCAAGAGCTTGTTCTTTTCCTTATCCCAATTGCGAATGCTATCAAAATAGTAAGGGCCATATTGTCTGAAATGCTGTAAAAACACCACTGTTTTGTGAAAACACAATGGGTAAATTGATTCATCACATTTACAGGATGTGTCAAAATTCCGCTCGTCGTTTTTCTGAACTACTACGAGGAATGTCTGCCCTTCCTGTGTAACCTCAGTTTCTACCCGTTCATTGGCAGCCACTAGTACTTTCGCTTTGCTGGTTTCCAAAAATGTTTCAGCGGCATCATAAGTTTCCGGTGATGTAAGCAGCCGGATAGATTTAAGATCGATGTGCTTCATTTTAGCTACGGTATGTCGCTGGTTGTAAGCTGCATGGCTGTTGCCCAGCATATTCTTATCAATCAATTCCTGTAACTGAAAAAGTGCTGCTGCCTCGTGGCGGCAAATATCGCCTAAATTGTAGGGGCAGGTGCAGCGCATTGAAAGCCCACTGGGATCTAAATATTTTTGAATATTCACCTTGTAGTAGGTGCTGTAAGTGTCATCCTTTACTCTAAATACTACACTGTTCAACAATTCATCATGCTCAACCAGCTCCACATAACCAATCGCATGAATTTTTTTTCCTCGCCGGATAACCTCATCGGAACCTGTGTTGTAAACGTATTTAATTAAATGAGATAACGCCAAAATGAAGTTCTATTTAGATGTAGGATGAATGATTGGAAATCCCTTTTAAATTGAATAACCCGTTCAGTAAAAGCCAATTTGCAAAATTAAAGAAAATTTCTGCAATAGCGTTTTCTAAATCAATCTTCTCATACAGAGATATTAAAAAATCCGGTGAACTGCCGGATTTCTTAAAGAAACAAAATTCAATTTTTCAGATTGGAGCAACCTGTGTTTAAAAACAGGCTTCCGGAAATTGATTTTACTTGAAAATTATTTTACGAAGGAATAACTCCCTTCACCAGTTTTCCACCTTCATACACACACAAAACGTCTGCGTTATCCAGTGTAAGACAATAGCGGATATCGGCTTCGAGGCCAAAATTGGTAAGGCGATGATAATGAGACGCATTTTTAGTTTTCATAAATTCATACAAATTACCTTTTGCCTCATCATAAAGTGTCTCGGCCAACTGTGAAGAATCGCAATTGATAGTAAATTGTTCTTTAACCCTGCTAATAACAGCTCCTGCAAAAAGGGTATCTTCAATATTTACCCGGTCCTTCCAGGCAGCGCAGGCCAATATTACCGGCATTTTCATAGCTATTAGGTAATCGCATACAGAGGTAAGATTTGGGAATGATCCCGTAATAATCTCCTTGGCTCCCTTTTCCAATGCCATGTGCAATAATTTTGTTCCATTGGTAGTAGTAAGCACCAGTGTTTTCCCTTTGATAAATTCTCTTGGATATTCAAATGGCGAATTGCCATGCACCAATCCTTCGGCTATACGTCCATCCCTTTCGCCGGCCGTAATTCCTTCTATTTGTTTTCCAATACGAATACATTCTGCAACACTATCTACCGGAATAATATGTTTTGCTCCATTGTACAATACTGTTGCAATGGTAGAGGTTGCTCTTAATACATCAATGATTACAACGATACTTCTACTTACATCATATAAATGGAGTAGAGCTGGTGAAAGGGAAGTATATAAGCTTGGTTTTGCTGTTTGCATTTAATTTATTTTAATTCAAAATCACTTGCCATTTTTGGCTTTCAGCGTATTCTTTTATCACAGCATTTCTGTTGACCAGCAATTTCTGTATATAGTTTTTTAAAAATAATTGATTTACCAGTTTACCCAATCCGCCATATGGACTTTCAAATTCAACCAGGTCTATCATGAGTGTACCGTTTTCAATCGACTTAAAATGATGCTCATGCTTAAAACTTTTAAAATCACCCGCTATCATTTCATCGGTAAAATGAAGCGGCTTTTTCATGGTGGTTATTTTTGATGTAAAGCGTCTTGTTTTAAAAAGATGCTTTGCCTGCCAGGTAACTGTTTCATGCTCGTTGATCAGTCCAGAAGTTACACCCGCTATGGCTTCTTCGTTTGTTTGGGCAGTAGATATTTTATGCAGGTTAATGCTTCGGCTTAAATCGAACACTCTTTCAACCGGAGCGTTTATTACGGTAGTGAGGTGGATTTTAGACACAATTTTATTGAATAATTAATGAATAAATAGTTGACGATGTTTTAGCAAAAGCCTGCAAACCTTATAGAGAATTTCGATCCATTGCTACCGTTTGTTTGGAAGGTGAATAAGGCAATGCGACAACTTCAAAAAATGCATGAACAAGAGCAAGGAGATAGATCAATATTAAACGTTAATGAAATTTTTAAGTAGGTAATGCCTTCCACTTTAAGATAATCCATCGATCAATCATTCATCCATTAAACAAAAGGCATTTTTACTACTTTGGCTTTTAGCAATGTATTGCGTATGCTGATAAAAATTTCGCTGTCGATTGAAGCATATTTTGTTTCAACATAGCCCATGCCAATTGCTTTTCCCAGTGAGGGCGATTGTGTACCTGAAGTAACCACTCCAATTATACTTCCGTCAAATGCTTTTATTTCATGATCATGACGGGCTATTCCTCTTTCCAGCATTTCGAAACCTACCAGCTTTTTGGTAACTCCGGTTTCTTTTTGCTTTTCAAAAAATGTGCTGTTGGTAAACTCTTTGGTGAATTTGGTGATCCAGCCTAATCCGGCTTCAAGCGGAGAAGTGGTATCATTGATATCGTTGCCATATAAACAAAAGCCCATTTCCAATCTTAGTGTATCTCTTGCTCCTAATCCGATTGGCTTAATGCCCTGGGCAGCACCTGCAGCAAAAATTGCATTCCAAACTTTATCGGCAGCATCGTTTTTATCTTCAAAATATATTTCTACACCACCTGCACCAGTGTAACCTGTTGCGCTGATGATCACATTATCTACTCCGGAAAAGTTGGCCCTTACAAAAGTGTAGTACTTAAGATTGAGTATATCAGTAGTGGTTAAGGATTGTAAAATTTTTGTTGCGTTGGGGCCCTGGATTGCCAGCAGGCAGGTTTCTGCAGATATATTGTGCATCTCAACAGCCTTGTCATTAAAGCTGCTAATCCAGTTCCAGTCTTTTTCAATATTACCGGCATTTACCACCAGCATATAAGATTTATTCTCTTCGAGGCAGTACACCAGCAGGTCATCTACAATGCCGCCATCATTGTTGGGCAGGCAACTGTATTGCGCTTTGCCGGCAGTAAGTTTGGACGCATCATTGGTAGTTACCCGCTGTATCAGGTCCAGGGCATTTTCACCTTTCAGGATAAACTCGCCCATGTGGCTTACATCAAATACACCCGCATTGTTTCTTACAACAGCATGTTCTTCATTAATACCCGAATAACTAATGGGCATATTAAATCCTGCAAATTCAGCCATCTTGGCTCCAAGGGCAATGTGCTTTGCTGTAAACGGGGTGCTTTTCATTATCAAGTAATTGTTTAAACGAATAAAAATTGACGAGGACAAAAGTAAAATAAAATAAATTGGCGGCGGTAAATAGCTGTGGCTTGTTTTTAAACAACATAGGTAAACAGATTTTTTATCCAATAATTACTTTTCATTGTACCACAATTAGTGAAGAGTTAAGTGTTAATGAAGACTGGTCAAAATCACTATTGAACATTCACCACCAGATATATCAAGGAACAAACCGAATCGTCAATTTACTCATAACAGAACCTCATGCAGTTTTTTTCATTATGGAAAGGCATTGTAGCAACAGAAAGTCCTGCCATTGCTGACAGGACCGCTGTTTGTTTCACTTCAACTCAACTATTGAAACTATTTTAATCAATATGCACCAGCAACAGGTAAGATTGCAGGTTATAACTGCTCAGCGCCTCCGGTTCATTTTTACTACTACCTATTTTTTCTAATTGCTTATCGATGTTTTCTTTTACCTTTTCCAAAGAGTCTTTTAGAAGTTCCTGTTCCCTTTCCAGTTTAAGTTTTAAAGAGTCCAATACATTTGCCGGTTGGTTGTTATCATACCGGTAACCGTCCCCTGATTCGTCAATTTTTACTCCGTTTTTATCTATGCGAATTCTGTTTCCATTGTCATTAATTTCTATTCCGTCTTTTCCTATTTTAACCTTGTTCTTCCTTTGTCTTTTATCCCAGTTTGCGGGCTCACCATCCAATGAATACAAACCATCAGCTTTCATGATATAATTTCTATTAGACTCCCATCCTCTCTCTTCCTCATCACTGTCAATGTTAAACTCATCATCGTTCCAATTACCGCCAAAGTAAACATTATCTCCCCAGCCGAGGCTCTTGTCGATTCTTATTTCTTTTCCTACCGGCACATACACAGTGATTATTACCCGTTGGTTACGAAATTTATTCTCACGGGTAATTGCAATGCCTTTGTCCATCACGAGTAAGGAATCTCTTTGTTCACCGTTGTAGCTTATCAGGTTAGCCAACGTATCAGCAAAACGGCGGGTACGGCCATTCACCATTTTTAACCGGGTTACCCTAAAGCTATCATTGGGTGACTTGACAATTTTTATTTCTACATTTTTTACAAATACTGTATCGTCATCCATTCCTTCAAAAGGTTCCAGGCGAAAGAATTTATTACGGAAATATTTTTTAGACGGTGAATTGGTAGTTAACTCAAGCTTTTTTACCAAAGGATTATTGAGATAAATTTCCTGTTCTGAAATGTCATTGGTGCTTTTGAAGTCTTTGGCAACTGAAGCCACCATGGAGATAAAGCAAAACCATCCAACAATCCAAAGGCTGATAAAGGAAAACCTTAAAATTTTACCGTTACTTTTCATCTTTGCAAGCCTGCGAATGATCCAGGTAATAACACCTATTACAGGCACTGCGATAAAGAACAATAAAGTACCCCATGCCAGGTAATTTTGCCATCCATCATTCAATACAAAGTTCTTTAAAGGAAATATTCCAATTGAAAAGATGGCCAAAGCAAATAATCCTACAACCAATGAAAAAGCTACGCAACCGATAATAAAGTAAGCAAATGCTTTTACGATAAATACAATCACATCTCCCAACGAACGGCTGGTGCGTTTTGCCACTGTTTTCATTTCTGCACCCAATACTGGTCCTTTTTCCTGGGCAAATGTTTTTGCTTCCTGTCCAAATTTTTCTGCCCTTTGTTGTACACCCTTCATTTCTCCCACAACGGAGTTCTTAATTGAATTCAGATCTACCTTTTCGCCCTTCATCTCCAGTTTTTCGGCGGTGTTGGTAGCCTCCGGGATTACCAACCACAATATGATGTACACAATCAATGAACCGGGACTAAAAGTTAGGTTAAGAAAGTTGGGGAAATCCATAAAGCCCCAATTGCTCCAACGAAATACGATTGATAAAAAAGGCAGTAAAAATAATATTCTTGGTACCCAGGAGCTAATGCCAAAATAGTTACCGATACCGCTACACACACCAGCAATAATTTTATCATCCGGGTCTCTGAATAATTTCTTTCGGGTTGCACCAATTTCATTGGAAGCACTGCTTGGCACTGCTATCCATAAAATCAGGTACGCTAAAATTCCAGCACCTGCAAAGGCGATCACTACAAATATGATTCTTACCAATATAGTATCTAAACCAAAGTAGTTGGCCAATCCACCACAAACACCTCCTATCACTTTATCGTTCTCATTTCTGAACAAACGTTTGGATGTAGCGGTAAATGGGGGAAGCGGTTCCGGTATTTTAGATTGTGAACCGTTGTTTTGATTTGGAGCAGTGTTGTCCTCCTCTTCAAAGTCTTCCGGCCGTCCCATACTTTTAATGATGGCATTTACGTCATCATCAGTAATACAGGTTGCGCCTTTCTTTAACCTCTCCTGAAATAGTTCACCAATGCGGCTTTCAATATCGTTGATGATTTCCTCTTTTCCTTCCTCGTTGGCAAAATAGCGGGAAAGGCTATCGGTGTAATTCTTAAGTAACTCAAAAGCGGAGACTTCAATCGGAACTACTTGTCCGTGGAAGTTGATGTTTATTACTTGTTTCATGGCTAAATGTGTTAGAATGTTTCGCTAGTTGGTTGTTCCCAAAACATACCGAACCCTATCTGGGCATTGCTATGCTTTTTTGTTGAGGGGTGTTGAAGTTTTAATCCTGAACGATTGTTGAGTTATGGCTATCCGTTTGATCCTTCTCGGCAGATTGTGCCTGCTCTGCTGAAAATGCCTGTTCGGCTTTGGAAAGTGCCTTTACTGCATTGGCCAGCTCATTCCAGGTGGCTTCCAGTTCTTTATAAAATGCAGCACCTTTTTCTGTTAATGAAAAATATTTACGTGGTGGTCCGCTGTTGCTCTCTATCCAACGATAAGTAAGAAACTCTGCATTTTTTAACCTGGTAAGAAGCGGGTACAATGTTCCTTCAAGGATATTCAGGTTGGCTGCCCTCATCTTATCAATGATATCTGATGGATAGGCCTCCCCCTGTT
>JBBQKO010000155.1:0-10113 GCA_038327005.1 Chitinophagales bacterium
AGCAATGGTTTCTCTGAAAATAGCGGTAGCTTTAGCTAAATCCCTTTTTGTTAAGCGCATAGCAATACGCTGCCTTAATGCATTTGCTGCTTTTGCCCACCTCATAGCGTCGCCACCATAATATTGGTCAAAAATGGCTAACGAAACCTGGTTAGGAGTTGCCGTGCGCAAGGTGGTTATCAACTGCTTTAGCTGAGTATCCCACAAAACAAATAATTCCTGTTGACTTTCCCATTTAGGTGTGTTTGTGCCACCATAGGGTGCAAGAAAAGCTTCACTATACGCTATATGGCCATTAATGTCTGAAACATAAAAGCCATAGTAAATTTTTAGTACTTCAGCCATGGCAACGACATGCTGTCTTTTGGCTTTTTCCGCTTCCGGCAGGCGTTGAGCCAGCATCGAAACGTCTGTTGCAATCCTACCCAACCCAGGGTAAAAAACACCAAACCTCATATTTGTATTTCCAAACTCGGCCAGCGAAGTAGCAGAGTTGCCACCTAGGGGCGTACTTTGCTGCATCCAAAACATAGTCCGGCGGAGATTGTCGTAAAATTGCTCGAAGTCCTGCCTATGAATTTGTATGCCCAAGCCTAAAAAATGTTCTTCAGGTGTAATCGTGTACAAAACATTGGGGTCTGTATTTATTTCCACAAAATCTGATTTTTTGCAACCAGTAATGGATATTGCCAAGACTACCAATGATGTAAGAATCAATTTTAAAATCTTCATAAAAAATAATTTTCAATTAATAATTAAATCTTCTTCAATAATTTGGTATTAGAAACCTGCATTAATAGCTAATGCAAAAGTCCTAATCCATGGGGAACCACCTAATTCACCAAATGCCCCCGGCCGACTTGACCAAATGTTTTCCGGATTAATATGATCCGGAGTAGTGGTATATAAATAGAATAGGTTTCTGCCTATTAAACTTACCCTCAACTTTTGGAAACGAATTTTTTTAACAACTGATTTGGGAACCTCATAGCCCACTGAAACCTCACGCACGACAACCCAGGAGTTTTCGAAAACCGAGTGTTCACGGATACCTGTAGCCCAGCTTGCCAGGTTTTCGTAGTAGCGCCAGGCTGGCAAAGGCTGCCGAAGTCCTTTGTCCACTGCATCTTTAAAAGTCATGCCTGCCACGTTTTGCCCATTAATGATTGTACCATCTCGAAAAATACCATCAGGTATCATACCGTCGTCTCTTACATTACCTTGAGGGTCGGTCCACGTAAGTCCACCAGACTCTTTTGTACGACCTCTTAAAGTACTTTGTAAAGCGCCTGTTTGAGAAGTGTATTGGTGGGTATGTGAAGCCATTAAACCACCAATTTTGGAGTCCACCTGAGCAAAAAAGTTGAAATTTTTATACCTTACCTCATGTAGATTGCTAGCCAGGAATCGCTCCATTACAGTACCTAATTCTTTAAAACCCTGCCCAACCGATACTCTTCTCAAAAACTGGCCATCAGCATTTAGGAGCTTTGCATCGTTAGCTCCGGTAGCATAAGCATAATTTGAGATTACGGTTCCATAATCTTTACCAACCCTTGCCACTGAACGAACATCGTTGCCAAAAACCAAATCCAATTCAACCTGATCTACGCCAGGTGCCAATGCTATTATCTTGTTTCTATTTCGGCTATAGTTTATGGTAGTAGTGTATTCAAAATCCTTTTTGCTTACTACGGTACCTGAAAGAACAATTTCAATACCCTGATTTTGAATGTTACCAGCATTTATCAACCTGCTAGGCGCACCTGATTCGGCAGGATTTGACAAACCAAGGGCTTGATTTAGGGTATTTTTTTTATAATAAGCAGCGTCTACCCTGATTCTGTTGTTAAACATTCTTACATCAACCCCTATTTCAATTTCTTTTGTTCTTTCCGGTGTTAATTGCTGGTTGCCTAAACCAAAATTGGGTAATCCATAGCGGGGAACTGCTGTACCATTAGGCAATATGAAATTTTCAAGTAATCCATAATTACCAAACGTAGTAAGGAATGGCCTAACATCGGATCCCGTCCAACCGGCGCTAACCCTTAGTTTACCAAAATTCAGCCATTTAGCTTTATTGCCGAGCAACTCAGTAAATGCCCACGATGTACCTAATGAAGGATAGAGGTAGCTATTGTCGCCGCTACCATCAGGATATAACAGTGTAGAGCTCCAGTCGTTTCTTATACTACCTGTAAAGGTGAGCATATTTTTCCAAGTGATATCGCCATAGGCATAAACGGCATCCAGTCTACGTTGTGGCACAACACCAAGTCGAGTAGTTGCTGCCTGCATGGAATTGGCTAAAGTAAAAATTCTTGGAATTCTTAAACCACCGTTACTGTTTGAGGTTAACTGTGTACCACCCAAACCACGTTGTGTTTCACCACCTACAGTTATACTATAGTCAAAATTTTCTCCAATCTTCCTGTTTGCCGTAAGCAATGTTTGGATGCGCAGGTCTCTTTGATTTTGCTTCATTATTTCGTAGCTTCCAGCAAAATTTGGTCCTATACCAAAATTAACCCCGTCTCCTGGCGTTTTGTTTTCAAACTGCATGTCAAGGCTATTAATATTACCTCTTACAAGGAGAGTAAGCCATGGTCTGATTTTGGCGGTGATATCCATATTTGCTAACAACTGATTTTCGCTTTGATTAACATTAACTTGATACATCTGCCACAATGGACCAATGTTAGCACCACGGGTGTAAGGTGGACTAATATTTGAACCCCCATTTGGGCTAATGTAATTTTGCCTCACAAAGTCAATTGGAAGATTTCTTACATTAAAGAAAAGAAATCGAAAAATAGGGCTGTTTCCACCAATCTCCATTGGATTATCCGTTTTGGAATTAGCATATGAAACCGATGCGTCCATAGTTATAAATTTGCCAATTTTTTGTGATGCTCTCAAATTGAAGTTATTTCTTGCGAATTTATTTCTATCCAGTACAGCTTCATTAGTGGTATTGGTATAACTAAACCGGAATGATGATTTGTCGGTACTTCCTTCCACGGCAACATTTGTGTTATTGATTTTTCCCGTACGATAGAAGTCTTTGATATTATTACCAACAAAAGGCCTTTTTACGCCATCAAAATCAGTAATGATACGTCCGTCCATTCTTGGTCCAAAATTGCGGAATTGCGTATTACCGTCGAGTAACAATGCGTCTTCCCCCTGGGCACCTTTTGAAAAGAATGGATTTATACCTGCACCAAACTCATTTTGAAAAGCAGGGAAACGCCAGGCCTGCTCAATAGTATTGGTTTGGTTAACCTGTACACCCAACCCTGGCCTATCACGACCTTTTTTGGTAGTAATAATAATAACGCCGTTGATAGCCTGAGAACCATACAATGCACTTGCAGCCGAACCTTTTAGTACAGTTAAACTTTCGTAGTCATCGGGGTTGAGGTTTTTCATCTGGTTACCAAAGTCGCGGCTTCCTCCACCCCAACTGTCTGCACCGCTTGTGCCTGGTTGTATCAATACCCCATCAATAACCATCAGAGGCATGGTGTTATTGCCTAGTGAAGCATTTCCGCGAATACGGATACGAGAACTTGAAGACGGGCCACCAGCACCCTGGTTAATCATCACACCTGCAACCTTTCCTTGCAGCGAGTTAATAATGTTTACCTGTCCGGCACGAGCCAAGTCCGCTCCCTTTACCTCCTGAACAGCATAGGCTAAATTACGGGTGGCTTTCTTTTGGCCAAAGCCTACTACTACGACTTCGTTAAGTTCATTGGCTTTTACCACCATGGCTACGTTCGTAGTGGTTTCTGAGTCGAGTTCTTGTGTAGAAAAGCCTACGCCAGTAAATTCCAATTTGGCGTTTGTTTTAGAGGTGCTCAGCGAATAGGCACCATTTACATCGGTTGTAGCAAAGGTATTGGTGCCCTTTACCCGAACGGTAATACTCTGCAGCGGATTACCAGCATCGTCTCGTACGATGCCGGAATAGGTCTTTTTTTGCTGTGCCATTACAAATAGCGTTCCAGCGCACAAAAAGATTAACAATAATAAACGGCGTAGTGTCTCCATAATTGCAATTGTTTTTAGTGAATGTTTAAT
Source organism: Chitinophagales bacterium (assembly GCA_038327005.1). Lineage (GTDB taxonomy): Bacteria > Bacteroidota > Bacteroidia > Chitinophagales > Chitinophagaceae > Ferruginibacter. The sequence continues at coordinate 4,090 of JBBQKO010000155.1, forward strand.
TGTGTTTTAGTAAATAAAAAAATAGCTATGCAGCAAATTCTTTTTTCTTAAGTTTTTTAGTTCTTAGAGTTTTGTATATCATATTATCTTTAACATTCTCCATTACAAGGGAAGCAGCACCTATCAGCTCGGCTTCGTTTCCTATAGTAGAAACATCAACGGTAGATTTTTCAGCAATTCGAGGTATGCAGTGCTCATTAATTGCCTTTTGGACCGGCGCAAGCCAAAGTCTTCCTGCTGCCGAACCCCGACCACTTAATATAATATTTGATGGATTTAAAATGTGTATCAAGATGGCTATACCTCTTCCAATATTATAACCAATTTCGCCTAGCAGTTCTACCACAAACCTGTCACCTTTTGATGCCTCGGCAAATAGGGCATAGGCAGCTTCTCTAAGGGTCATCTTTTCAATACCAATCAGCGATAGCGATGTAGAACGACCCGAACTGATGCCTTCCTTTGCTTTATTTACCATTACCATCAGCGAGGTTTCCGTTTCGAGACAGCCAACTTTGCCGCAACTACACATTTTATTGTTAGTGAAAATAGGGATATGACTAAACTCTCCTGCAAAGCCGTTGTTTCCTCGGTACATTTCCCCATTCAGTATCATACCTAAGCCTACACCCCAACCTATATTTACAACCATGGAGTTTGGGTAGCCCTTGGCTGCACCAAATTTGAATTCGGCAAGTGCTATCAGGCTTGAGTCATTATCTATAAACACCGGCATGTCTAATTTTTTTTCTAAAAATGATACTATAGATTCGCCAGGCGGCGTGGGTAAAAAAGAATGGTTTAAACCTTTACTCACATCAATAAAACCAGGCATGCCTATACCTATACCAACTATTTTATCACGTGGAGTGCCACACGATTTTATGAAATGTGCAAGGTGGTCGGCAAGTTCAGTTATTGCAGCCGGGTTAGCGGGCAGGGTCAATTGTATTTCGTGGGTACCATTTAAAAACTTGTTTTGAGCATCCATCAAGGTAAGTCGGGTTACATATTGATCCATAGCTACTGATATGACGTGCAGGTTATCAGGGGCAAGCGAATAAGTTTGTGGACGACGGCCACCTGTGCTATGTGCGAATCCTGTTTCAACCAGTATCCCTTCGTCTAACAATTCGTTTATAAGGCGGGTAGCATTTGGTAGGCTTTTTCCGGAAAGCAGGCTCGCCTCTAAGCAGGATAGTGTCCCCTCAAAATATAAGTGCCGTATTATTTCCCCTTTTTGCATATATAGTTTACTATTCATTAAGCCTTTATTTACAATTCAAGTATTAAACTTTATTAAAAATAGGTAAACTTTTTAAAAAAATACAAAAAGTATTAAAAATATTTTTTTTGTTATGCATAATTCATGGCTTATTTAAAAAGGGTTAAACAAATATTAAATAGTTTCTCCATTGACATTACAATACTGTTTTGAAGCAGAGCTTTTATTGGTGTTGCCTATTATGCAGTCGGAAACTTTTTTGTCATTTGATATATAAAATACAGTGCCTTCGAGAGAAAAAGCCTTGCATTTATTTAAATCGGGGCTTTATATGAGAAGAACAAATACTGCAACCGCAACCAGGTTTATCAAACGAAGTCCAAGCCTATTCAATTATAAAAGAAGAACAACTACTGCAACCGCAACCGGCCTGTACGCTAATTTTCGATAGAGAGGCATACGACATTCCCTTCATTAAAAAGCTCTGGAAAAACTACCAGATCGCCATTATTACTTATCCAAAAACGTAAAGGATAAATGGCCTTTAGAAGACTTTGCAAGTACGGATGTTGTCGTGTTGGGCCAAAAAACAACCATGCAGTTGTGCGAGAAAAAATAACCCCTGGCGATACTGTTTTCAGGGAGGTAAGAAAGTGTTTAGAAGACGGCCATCAGGTCAGCATTAACACCAATTTGTTCATTCGTATGGCCACGGTGGCCGGCCGCATGTTCGGGCGCTGGGTACAAGAGAATTTTTTCCGCTATCTCATCATGGACATTGACCCGGTAGCTATCGGGTTTGACAAAATCCTCGAATTTGGCGTGGAAGCCATAGACGAGGAAAAAGAAGTCGTCAACCCCATTTACCGCAAGCTCACTCAGAAACTTAAAAAAGAAGTGGAGAAAAGAAAAAGGCTACAGGCTGAGCAGTATGCACTTGCAGAACAAAGTATTGATACCCTACTGGAAAACATACCCGCAATTACACGAAAGCAAGCCACGCTGCTCGAAAAAATAAAGCTGCACCAACAAAAAGTACAGGAGCTAAAAACGGAACGCACCAAGGTCACAGCACGCATCAAATTAAATGAAATGCCACAACAATACAGGTACAACAAGCTCAAACATGAAAGCAATATGATAATGAACATCATTAAAATGATTGCTTACAGAGCTGAAACAGCGGCAGCCAACCTGCTTGCAACGTTTTTAAGTACTGCAAAGGGGAACAACGAAAAAAGAATGCTGGTAAAACAAATTATACAATGCCATGCTGACGTTGAGCCCGACCTAATAAATCAAACCCTCACTATTACCTTGTACACGTTATCAGCCCCCAGATTTAACGAGGATGCAAGTAAACTTGCAGGGTTACTAACCGATCCAGAAAGCATTTTTCCCGAAACCAACTTGGGGATGATTTTCAAAACACATGCAGAGCAAACTGCGAAAGGCAAGGAGTTCTGAACTTGTCTCTTTACTTCTACAGCTAAAGTAAATTTTAAAAAAAAACTTCTTTAATTATTTAATAAGTATCTATACCTTTAGTTTATAATTAATAATTAGGGTTTACTTTAATCCCCAGTATTATGACTGAGAAGAAAAAATTATTTAGAAATAAGATTTTAAAGGAATTATATTTTAAGGATAATCTTTCTTGTGTCGAATTGTCTATAAGGATTGATAAAAGTTTTCCGGTTACGGCCATGCTGATTGAGGAACTAATTGCCGCAAACAAGGTGATTGAAACCGGACATGCAGCGTCTACAGGCGGCAGAATGGCGTTAACATATGGGTTACAAAAAAATGTTATGTACCTGGTTGCTGTGGCAATGGACCAGTTTGTTACAAAGATTGCTATCATGGATATGGAGAACAATTTTGTTAACCCCATCCAAAAAATCGTATTGCCGTTATCAGCTGATTCCCAGCCTTTGCAGGTGTTGGTTGAACAAATTGCCTGCCTTATTAAATCATCTGGTATTCCTAAGGAAAAATTTGTTGGGATTGGTATTGGGATGCCGGGTTTTGTGGATGTAAAAAATGGCGTTAATTACTCTCATTTAAAATTGCCCAATAACAGAAGTGTTACCAAATTTGTAACTGATAAAATTGGATTATCTGCGTTCATTGACAACGATTCGAGTTTGATAGCACTGGCTGAACTGAGGTTTGGAGCAGCAAAGGGTGAAAAAAATGCAATGGTCATTAATATTGGTTGGGGAGTAGGTTTGGGGTTGATTCTTGATGGTGAACTTTATAGGGGCACCAGGGATTTGCCGGAGAGTTTAGCCATATCCCGCTTTTTTTAAATAAAAAATTATGTTGGTGTGGAAAGGCAGGATGCCTTGAAACCGAAACATCGATGTTATTGATTCTGGAAGAAGCCCGCGAGGGATTAAAAGCTGGCCGACTTTCTAAGCTTAGCTCTTTGCCGGAAGATGATCCTGAACTGGCCTGCGGTTCAATTATTAAAGCAGTAGATGAAGGCGATCAGTTTGCGATAGAGCTTTTTTCGAAAGCTGGTTATAATATTGGTAAAGGGGTAGCTATATTGATTCACTTGCTAAACCCCAAAAAGATCATTTTAAGTGGAAGGGGATCATCGGCAGAACAAATCTGGAGGGCGCCCATACAACAGTCATTAAACGAGCATTGTATTCAGCGCCTTTACCAAAGTACAAGTTTAGAAATATCAACGTTGGGAACTCAGGCTGCGCTAATTGGTGCTGTAGCTTTAGTGATGGAGAATTATGAACGGATACACTTTGGAAGTACACAATTGCTTCCCTTAGCGGTTAATTTAGTATAGGCATAAATGGGGTACCAAGTAAAAAGGCCGATTTATGGGGTGATAACCCTGATTTTGGTAACCAGTTAAAAAATCTGAATCCGGATGATTATGAAACAATGACCGTTTTGAAAGGATCTGCAGCCAGTGCCTTGTATGGTTCACAGGCATTGAATGGTGTTATTTTAATTATCACTAAAAAAGGAAAAAATCGACCAGGGTTGGGTGTTCTATTGAATCAAACCACTTCCTGGATTAAGGTATATCGGTTACCTGATTTTCAAAATACTTATGGTGGTGGCAATAGCCCCGTATTTGCAAAAAATGCTGATGGTAAAGACATAATACCAAATAATGCCTTTGAGCCGTTTTATAGTTACGGACTAAAATTCGATGGACGTCAAATTGTGGATGTTGTTGGTGTTACCCGCTCTTATGTTGCAAACAACATGATGGATCTTTATCAAACAGGACAAATTAACAATACCAACTTATCGGTCTAAGGTGGAAATGATATAATATTTTAAACAAACGAAATGAGGAAATTGAAAAGATATAACGTTGGTTTAAATACGATAAAGACTGCCGCAATCGTAATAATAAGTACAAAAAAAGTTTTTCTTTCGGAACTTAAAAAAAGGTGGATTGTTATTACAATTTCTTCATTTCTTCTTACTTCAATTTCTTCAATAGCACAACCAAAAACATCCACCTTGTTTTCATTAATGGATGAAAAAGAAACGGGAGTTTTTTTTATAAACACGATTAAAGAAGACGATTCTTTAAATGTAATGCGGTACGAATATCTCTACAATGGCGCCGGTGTTGGAGTAGGGGATTTCGACAATGATGGGTTGAATGATTTATTCTTTTCGGGAAATACTACCAACAATAAACTTTTCATCAACAAGGGCAATTTTAAATTTACGGATATTACCACGTCCGCTAAAGTAAAAGGCAATGGCACCTGGAGTACCGGTGTTAGTATCGCAGATGTAAATGGTGATGGATTAATGGATATTTATGTATGTCATTCCGGGAAGTACGATGATCCTAAAAAGCTCAGCAATGAACTGTTTATCAACCAGGGATTAACCAATGGTCTACCTGTATTCGTGGAAATGGCTGCCACGTATGGTTTAGACGCTCCCGGAACACAATCCACGCAAGCCGCATTTTTTGATTACGATAAAGATGGCGACCTTGATATGTTTCTGCTCAATCATAGCAATCATAAATACAACCCGTTTTTAAACACGAAAAAAATCCGCTCAACGCCTGATTTTAATTTGGGAAACCGCTTGTTTAGAAATGATCAGGATGCAAAAGGCAACATGCATTTTACCGACGTAACCCTTGCCGCCGGCATAGTAAACAATGCGTTGAATTTTGGTTTAAGTGTTACCATCTCCGACATGAATAAAGATGGCTGGCCGGATATTTATACAACAAGCGATTATACCGAAAAAGATTGTTTCTACATCAACAATAAAAACGGATCATTTACCGAATCGCTTTCAAAATCTTTTGCACATATTTCTAAATATGCCATGGGGGCTGACATTGCTGATTATAACAATGATGCCCGTCCGGATTTATTTACATTGGATATGTTGCCTGAAGACAACCACCGGCAAAAATTATTGAAGGGGCCAGATGAATATGATCAATACCATTTGCTGCTCGACAGCGGGTATTATCACCAGCAAATGCGGAACATGCTCCAGTTGAACGAGGGTGTAGATGAAAAAGGCAATCTTCGTTTTAGTGAAATTGGACAGCTTGCAGGCGTATCTAACACCGATTGGAGCTGGAGCGGATTATTAGCAGATTTTGATAATGATGGCTGGAAAGATCTGTTTATCACCAATGGTTATCTCCGTGATTTTACGGACCTTGATTTTTTAAAATATTCAGTTTCCGATGCAAAAGCAGCAGCGGTAAAAGCCGGCAATTTTAATTATGAAACTTATGATCTTGTAAAGCTGATGCCTTCCAATAAACTCAG
>JBBQKO010000156.1:0-10089 GCA_038327005.1 Chitinophagales bacterium
AAAAGTGAGGTGTACATATCCTTTTGATAACAAATATGCCAATAAAATAAAAGCAATGCCTAAATAAGTAAATGAATAGATTTTGATAAAAAGATCAAAGTTGCCCAGCAGGCCAATAAAAGTGAAAACGATTAAAATGGTGGTAAAAGCCCTGAATTGTACTTCTCTCAAAAAATTGGTGAAGATGGCTTTTTTTAATTGCCAGGCATAACTTTCCAGAATGCTGTATAAGGTGAGGCCAAGACCAAAGGGGAAAATCCAGTAATAGTATTTTACAAACTCGGGGGAGTTTTTACCAAATTTATAGATGATGATGTCTTTAAAATAAATGCCACCAATTACTACAATACAAAAACCAATCAGCGATACCAATAAAGCCCATGTTAAAATATCGTTTCTCTTTTTGTCTAAATTGTCGTTGTAATAAGGATAAAATTTGTAAATATAAGAAGGCATACCGAGGTTGGCCAATGAAAACATCAGGTTGGCAACTGCAATAAATATTCCGGTAAGTCCGTATTGTTCTTTTGTAAAGCCGCCTTCTTTTGTAAACAGATAGGTATTAAAAAAACCCAGGGCAAATCCGAAATAAACCATCACCGACGAAATAATACTTTGCCTTCTTATCTGGCTCATACGCTTATTTGGGGCGAATTTAATCTACCTTTTTTGTTTTGATGTAAAAATTTACATCCACAGAAAATTTGTTATAGTTTGTTTTAATGCCTTTTAAGGTTTGCCAGTCGGCGGTTGGTTTGATCCATTGCTCCCTATCAAAACTAATTTTCAGAGGCATGTTGAAACCCTTTACACAATTGGAGTATTTGTATGATAGGTTATGATCGATCAACTTAGTTTCCAGAATGGGTATTTGTATGGTTCTTAAATACTGGTCAAACACTTTACTAAAGTCGATGCCCGATTGTTGGTTGATATAGTTTTCTATTTGTTTGGAAGTAACGGTTTGGTGGTAGAAATTTGAATTGAGCCCACGTAATATTTTCCTGAAAAGAGAGTCATTGTTGATGACCTGCCTGATATTGTGGATCATGTTGGCGGCTTTATAATACATATCACCACTGCCTTCTTTATTTACATTGTATGGTCCGATGATGGGAATATCATTGGCGATGTTTTTTCTTATTCCTGTTATATAGGCCGTTGCAGCTTCTTTGCCATAATAGTATTCGGTAAACAGGGTTTCGGAATAATTGGTAAAGCCTTCATGCACCCACATGTCTGCTATGTCTTTGGTAGTGATATTATTGGCAAACCATTCGTGCCCGCTTTCATGCACAATGATGAAATCCCATTTTAATCCCCAGCCGCTGCCGCTTAAATCGCTGCCCATATAACCATTTTGATACCCATTGCCATAGGCTGTTGCACTCTGATGCTCCATGCCTAAATGCGGCGACTCTACCAGCTTGTAACCATCTTCATAAAAAGGATAGGGGCCAAACCAATATTCAAATGCCTTCATCATTCTGGCTGCATCTTCAAATTGTTTTTTCGCTTTCTCCAGGTTGTAATCCAATACCCAGTAGTCCATGTTTAAGTCGCCTTTCTCACCCTTAAATATTTCTCCAAAATTTACATACTTTCCAATGGAAGGGATGATTGTATAATTATTGATGGGATTCACCACTGCCCAATCGTAGGTGACCGTGCCATCAACATTTCCTATTCGATTCCGCATTTTACCATTACCTACACATACGAGTGTATCTGGAATGGTGATGTGCATTTCGGCACTGTCGGGTTCATCGCTTTGGTGATCTTTGCAAGGATACCATACGCTGGCGCCCAAGCCCTGGCAAGCAATGCTTACCCATGAGTTCTTATTTTTATCTTTCTTCCAGATGAGGCCACCATCCCAGGGCGCTCTTTTGGCTACTTTCGGTTTGCCATGGTAGTAAATGCTTAAAAAAACGGTTGGAAAGTTGGTATTGGGGACTGAAAAATAACTGGCAGGGATAAAATAAGCGTTGCCATCTTTCTTTATATCATTCTGATTGATTTTTCCCGGACCTCTACCATTGATCGAAAAGTAAATACTATCCAGTAATAACGGCTCTTGCAGATCAATTTGCATTACGCTGCCTTTTTTTATTACCTTAAATTGAATGGTATTGTAGCCGCTGATAGACCTTTCTTCAATATTAAACTTTACATGCAAATCATATTTTAAAACATCCCACCAATCTCTGGTAGGTCCGTAGGCGCCTCTTAAAGTATCTGCATGTGTAAGTATTGTTTTTCCACTGAATGGTTGCGCATTCCCTTTTAAAATAGAAAACAGCAAGAACAGGGTAAGTGGCACTAATACTTTTATTGGTTTCATTTGGGAAGCTTAATATTGGTTGTCGTATAATTGATAATGTTAGCTAATTTTAGCAGAATAAATAAAATTAAACAGAAATAAGTTTAAGCCGTTAAAAACTTACGTTAAACAACCTAGCAAATGCTGTTAAAACATTATCCATTATTCATTGTGTCTTTATCGACTCTGTTTCTTTCCTGTGGTAATCACCAACATCCAGATAAAAAAATATTCCACTACAATGAGCAAACCGGCATTGCCAGTCTTGACCCGGCCTTTGCAAAAAATCAATCCATCATGTGGGCCATCCACCAGTTGTACAATACCTTGATAGAGGTGGATGAAAACATGCAATTGAAACCATCGCTTGCCAAAAGCTGGGAACTGTCGCCGGATAATCTACAGTTTACTTTTCATTTAAGAACCGATGTTTACTTTCATGATGATGCGGCTTTTGACAATTCAAAAGGGAGATTGCTTACGGCCGCTGATGTAGCCTACAGTTTTCGCAGAATAATCGACAAGGATGTTGCAAGTCCGGGTGCATGGATATTTAATAATCGCATTGATTCGATTAATGGATTTACGGCGCTAAACGATTCTACTTTTCAGTTAAGGCTAATCCGGCCTTTTCAACCCATACTTGGTATATTGAGTATGCAGTATTGCTCTATTGTTCCAAAAGAAGCAGTTGAAAAGTATGGTAATCGTTTTCGCAGCCATCCTGTAGGTAGCGGACCTTTTCAACTGATTGCCTGGGAAGAAGGGCAGGCTTTGTTATTAAAGAAAAATGTGCATTATTTTGAAAAGGATAGCATCGGCTACACTTTACCGTACCTGGATGGAATAAAAGTTTCTTTTTTTGATAGTAAGGCCACGGAGTTTTTGGAGTTTCAGCAGCACCGTCTTGATTTTATCAATGACATTGAAGCTTCTTTTAAAGACGAAATACTCACCAAAACGGGACACCTTAAAAAGCAATGGGAGGGTAAGCTATTATTACAAAAGCATGATTATCTCAACATTGAATATTTAGGTATTCTGGTAGATCCCGAAAATGTACTGGTAAAAAATTCGCCCCTAAGGTTGCAAAAAATAAGGCAGGCCATTAACTATGGTTTTGATAGAAGAAAGATGATGCTGTATTTGCGCAATTCAATTGGTACCGCTGCCGAGAGTGGTTTTGTTCCGGCGGGCTTGCCTTCCTTTGATACCGTTGCGGTTAAAGGCTATCGGTATGATCTTATTAAAGCAAAGCAATTATTGGCAGAGGCTGGTTTCCCCGAAGGGAAAAATTTGCCGGTGATTAAATTATTAACCATCCCCATTTATGCCGACCTGGCAAGTTATATCGCCAATGAATTAAATATGGCGGGGATAAACGTGCAAATAGAAGCGATTCAAAAAAGTTTATTGCTGGAGCAAACCTCTAAATCGCAGGCGCTTTTCTTCAGGGGAAGCTGGATTGCCGATTATCCGGATGCGGAAAATTACTTGAGTGTTTTCTATGGAAAAAATCCTGCCCCACCCAATTACACCCGTTACAAAAATCCTGCGTATGATCAATTATATGAGCAAGCCATTGCCGAAAAAAGTGATTCCATCCGATACAAGTTGTATCAGCAAATGGACCAGCTTATTATCCAGGACGCCCCGGTAGTGCCTTTGTGGTATGATATGGCCATCCATTTGATACATACCAATATCACCAATTTTTATCCTAATAGTTTGAATCTGCTAGAGTTGAGAAAAGTAAAAAAATAGTTGGACAAAATTCTTTAGTTTAAGGAAAAATGGGTAAATTTGTTGAAATTAATTGAAATGAAATCTTTAGATAACGCCGCCAAAGTATATAAGCAATACTCAGCCCATATACTTAATGAAGAGTCAAATACACTTTCAGAGCCAGCGGCAATTTATGCCACCGCTTTTGATGATATGCTCGCCGTTTCAAATTACGATAAAGATTTTGCCGCCGATTTATTAGACGTTTCATTTAAAACCGTTTCACGGTACCAAAAAGAAAAGAAAAAATTAAGTCCGCTACAAAGTGAATACATATTAAAAACGATCGTGCTTTTTAATAAGGGCAATCAGGTATTTGGTAATAAAGAAAGCTTTAACAGGTGGCTTGATAAGCCTGCTTTCGGCCTCGGCAATCGTATTCCCCGTCCATTTATAACTACTGTAGGTGGTATCAATTTTATCATTGATGAACTCAACCGCATCGCCCATGGCGATCTTGCATAATAATCATTTATGAATGTTTTCAGAATAACTACTGCTCAATGGTGCAAATCGCTGACTGCTTCTGGCTATCCGGCAAGATGGAGTGCAAAGGGGCGTTTTGTAATTTATACCGCAGGAAGTCGTGCGCTGGCCTGTTTAGAAAACCTGGTGCATAGAAGTGGTGAGGGTAACAATGCTTTGTACAAAGTAATGATCATCGAAATTCCGGAAACGGTTGCGATTGAGGTATTGGACGAGTCTACATTAAAAAAGGATTGGCATACCATTGATCAATATGTGTATTGCCAATCCCTTGGAAGTAAATGGTTGAATGAATCTAAAACTGCTGTCTTAAAAGTTCCCTCTGTCGTTATAAAAAAGGAACACAATTATTTAATCAATCCCAATCATTTCGATTTTAGCAAAATAACCTTAACCGGTAACGAGGATTTTGATTTTGATAAGCGTTTCTGATCAATGTTTTTTTAGTTTACTCTTAAATACTTTTTCAAATTTTTCCACTTTCGGTCTTATTACAAACTGGCAATAGCCTTCGCCCTTATTGCTGTTATAATAATTTTGGTGATAATCTTCTGCGGGATAAAATTTAACAAAAGGCTCAACTGTTGTTACAACAGGGTTATCCCAGGCACCACTTTTTTCTAACGCAGCTTTGTATTTGTCAACAGTGGCTTTTTGTTCGTTGTTGTGATAAAAAACCACGCTGCGGTATTGGGTGCCAACATCATTGCCCTGCCTGTTTAACGTAGTTGGGTCATGCACCTGCCAGAACATTTCCAACAGTTCATCGAAAGTTACTTTGGCCGGATCATATTCAATATTCAGGCATTCCGCATGACCGGTAGTGCCGGTACATACTGCTTTGTAAGAAGGGTTTTCCACCCTGCCACCACTGTATCCGCTCGTTACTTTTACTACACCTTCTACTTGTTGAAAAATTGCTTCGGTACACCAAAAGCAGCCGGTGCCGAAAGTTGCAATCTTTGTTTTAGAATTGTCTATATTTTCAGTCATGCTGGTTGATGGAGCTGTTTTCTTTTTTTGAGCACAGCAAACCAGGCTCATGGAAACAACCATTGTTACAAAAAATAATTTCATGTTTATGTGTTTTTTAAAATCTACGCAAAATTAATTGGCTAAGTTTGACAAACAATTTTTGCTAACTAAGGTTTAACAAATAGCCATTTTGTTTTGATGGTTTTACTTAAAGCTTCCGTATTTTTTAACATCATGATTTACTTACCATTGAATACTTCCCTAAAATTGTTGATAGGCAAATCAGGAATGGTTTTTCGTTTTTTTCATTTCAAACAATTGGTGCTTTCGTTGACGGCAGTATTAATTGGGACTATATTTTTTTTATCTTGTAAACCTCCTGTAAATATGGAAAATATTTCAACCCATGCCATTCGATTAAAACCAGGTCAGGACTTGAAAGCAGGCATTCAGCAACTGGTTACTGAAAAGCAAATAAAAGCCGGGTGGATCAGCACTTGTGCAGGAAGTCTTACAGACTACAGCATTCGTTTTGCCAATCAGCCAAATGGAAGTACCGGCACCGGCCATTTTGAAATTGTGAGTTTAACGGGTACCGTTTCTGTCAATGGGTTACATATTCATATAAGTATCAGTGATAGTACTGGAAAAACGATTGGCGGTCATTTAATGGAAGGGTGCAGGGTTTATACCACGGCGGAAATAGTGATTTTAAGTAGTGATCAATTTGAATTTAAAAGAGAAAAGGATGGTACAACGCCTTGGGAGGAGTTGCAGGTGAAGGAAGTGCGGAATGATTGAGAGTTGAATTGTTGAATGTTTGGATTGCTGATCCGATAGCCCGGATTGTTGAATAGTAAGTGTACTGTATTAAAATGGGGAAGAACCAAATGAGTTTTTTCGGTTTTTACGCACTATACCTATTATATTGCTTTTTCCAATCTTTCAAATTGTTTTATTTTTTTGCTAATGCCAGCGTTTTGGCATGTTTCACTGCGATCCTGATTTTTGTACCTTTGCGGGCGATCAAATAAAAAAATATTTTAGAGGTTATATCATGATGAAGTTTTTTCCGGAATCCGCATTGATGCAGTTAGAGTACGAAAAGGTGAAAACCTTGCTGGCAGAATACTGCAAAACAGAGTTTGCAAAAGAGCGTGTCGACAATTTAAGGATACATACTAAAAAGGAGTTTATAGATCTTGAGCTCAGACAAAGCCATGAATATAAATTAATATTAATGGCTGGTCAATATTTCCCCAACGATTTTGTGTTGAACCTTACCCGGGAATTGAAATTGTTGGCGATACCGGGTGCAGTATTGGCTGGCGAACAATTTTTGCATGTTCGTAAACTGGCCGAAAATGCAGGTAGTATTTTTCGCTGGTTTGATGCGGAAAGGAGAGTGGCTTATCCTGCGCTGACGAAGGTGATTGAAAATACATATTTTGAAAAAAATATCAACGTATTGATCGATGAGATACTGGACGAATCGGGTAATGTGAAAGACAGTGCCAGTAAGGAATTAGCGGCTATCCGGATGAATTTATATCGTAAAAGAAATGAACTGCGCCGTGTGTTTGATAGGATGATTACCAAGCTGAATAAACTTGGTTATCTGGCAGATATTGAAGAAAGCTTTATCAACGGCAGAAGGGTATTGGCAGTATTTGCAGAACAAAAGCGTATGATTAAAGGTATTTTGCATGGCGAAAGTGATAGCCGCAGAACTACCTTTATTGAACCTGAAGAAACGACCGGACTGAACAATGATATTTTTTCGCTCGAAAATGAAGAACGCAAAGAAGTGTACAAAGTGCTGCGCCAGCTTACTCAAAATATAAGCGCTTATGCGCCACTGTTAAAAACGTATCATGACATTGCTGGTATGTACGATTTTATTAATGCCAAAGCAAAATGGGCTATACAGTTGGGTGGCAACTATCCGCTGGTGCATGATAAGGCGCACATCCATTTAATACAAGCCTATCATCCATTGCTGCTGATCTATAATAAAAATAATAACAAGCCCACCATTCCGGTTAACCTAAGCCTGAACGACAAAAGCAGGATATTGGTAATCAGTGGTCCCAATGCGGGCGGTAAAACCGTTACCTTAAAAACGGTTGGATTGCTACAGATGATGATGCAAAGCGGATTGCTGGTGCCGGTGCATCCGGATAGTGAGATGGGCATTTTTAAGCAGATCATGATTCATATTGGCGATACACAGAGTTTGGAATTTGAATTAAGTACTTATTCCTCACACCTGAAGAACATGAAGCATTTTATGGAAAATACCAATGGTAAAACTTTATTTTTTATTGATGAATTGGGAAGCGGAAGTGATCCTAATCTTGGAGGTGCTTTTGCAGAAGTCATTATGGAAGAACTGGCACATAAGCATTCTTTTGGTATCGTAACTACTCATTATCTCAATTTAAAAGTAATGGCCAACAAAGTGCCGGGTATCATCAATGGTGCCATGCAGTTTGATGAAAAGAATTTATTACCGCTATATAAGCTGGTTGTTGGTAAGCCGGGAAGTTCCTATACCTTCTCCATTGCCGAGCGAATTGGTCTTGAAAAGCGGTTGATTGATAAGGCAAGAACCCTGGTAGATGAAGATCATTTTACCCTGGATAAACTGCTCAATCGCACAGAGCAGGATTTGCAAAAACTTGACCTCGAGAAAAAAGAATTGTTTCACCTGCTGAAAGAAAATGAACGGTTGAAAAAAGAAATGCAACAGGTATTGGACAAAGAAAGGCACAACCAGGAAGTGGAACGGCTGAAACACCAGAATAAGATTTCTGAAGATAAACTAAACTACCTGAAGGATATGGAACGCCGGTTAAAAGCAATGGTAATTGAATGGCGCCGGGCGGAGGATAAAGACAAGGTGGTAAAAATGATCCATGCCTTATTATTTAATACCAAAGAAAAAATGGTGGTAGATAAACAGCAGAAAAAAATGAATGAAAAGTTTGTAGAAATTGGCGGCGAAATTCAAATAGGCGACAAAGTGAGGATGAAACAGAATCGGCAGGTAGGTATTGTAAAAGAAATTCGGGGAAAAAAATGCGTGTTACAAGTGGGCGTAATGCCCATCACTGTTGACTTAAAGGATTTGGTAGTGGTAAGAGACAAAGATCCTGAGCAAATAATTTCTTAAAATTTTTGGCTTGAAAACATTCTAACCTTACTTTTGCGCCGGAGAGTTGGCAGAGCGGTCGATTGCGGCAGTCTTGAAAACTGTTGACTGTAACAGGTCCTGGGGTTCGAATCCCTAACTCTCCGCTGATAAATTATCAAATCAATACAAAAGCCTTCAAAATTAATGTTTTGAAGGCTTTGTTGTTTCAGGTCTTTAATCAAAATAGTCAACACACTTAACAAAAAATTGCGTCATTAGGTGCATCTAAATGGCGATTACGACGCACCTAATAAATGCCTGTAATTCTTACTGATATTGCCAGACCTGTGTAAAAACTAAAAATAAAAATGTCTCTTACCAGACTGGGTCGTTTTAACATCATTTACCTTAGATTGCAGTTCTTGTAAATGAATATTATTTTTTTACCTCCTCTGTAGTACTTCTCATTTTCCTGGTGTTACTATTCTATTTTTCCGTAGCAACAAATATATTCGTAGATATTTCTGATCTTTCACAGAAATCCCTGTATCAGCTTCTAAATTCTTTGTATTTTAAAATTATAATGAGAAATTTATTGGACAACTATTCCCCGTAGCAGGTATTTCTTTATCCGAAATAAAAAATCGAAAACCGGGGTTTTAGCTAAACTTTCACCATCTAGCATTACGAAAAAATCCTGGATAAAAAAGTCAGTAATGATATGAAGTGTTTTAAGGAATAAACTAAAGCCCCATTTAGTAACTGTAAAAGATGATAAAACTGCTTCTGCATCTTAGAGCGTTTATTGAACTGCTTAATCCCTATTCTTTTTTAAGTCCTTACTCATAAATAAATGCGAGCCAACAAACAAAGCGCCCGAAAAGAAAAAACTTTTAAGCCATAAACCCATTTGCCCCGAACGCATTTTATTTCCAATCTGGATAGCTTTAAAAAAAATGCACGTAAGCTGGAACTTTGCAATTAATATGTACAACTGATCCTGAACTGCTTTAAGAATTATACCAATGAACATTCCAGTAAGGCAATTACTTTCCGGCAATTGATTTACTATAAAAAATTGTTGCAGAAAATGATGAAAGTAGAATTATTTCAACAAAAAAAACTTTGAATTGCGATTTGTATTTTCTGCTTTTCATCTTTTAAAACAATCAGTAAAAAGTGCCATTCAATGTAACAAAAGTACCCACGTAACAGAGTCGGTAAGAATACCTTTACAATATCAAAACAGGTAAGGTAATGAAAGGTAAAATTCCCACCTACGGTATATGTAATTTGTTAGATGATACTTCATCTTTGCAGGATATTATTGTGTATGATTTGAATGCTTTTATGCAATCCGGGCAGGAGCTGATTTTTCCTCACA
>JBBQKO010000157.1:0-9938 GCA_038327005.1 Chitinophagales bacterium
ATTCAATGATACAGCCCGTTATGTGGACCAGGGAGGTGGAAAACGCAAAGGCGCTTTTGCCATTTACCTGGAACCATGGCATGCAGATGTATTCTCTTTTCTTGACCTGAGAAAAAATCATGGTAAAGAAGAAATGCGTGCAAGGGATTTATTTTTTGCATTGTGGATTTGCGATCTGTTTATGAAAAGGGTAGAGGCTGATGGTGAGTGGAGTTTGTTTTGTCCGAACGAAGCTCCAGGTTTGAGCGACTGTTTTGGTGAAGCATTTGAAACCTTATACACCAAATACGAAGTAGAAGGAAGAGCGAGAAAAACGATCAAAGCGCAGGAACTTTGGTTCGCCATTTTAGATTCGCAAATTGAAACCGGAACGCCTTATATGCTGTATAAAGATGCAGCCAATAGCAAGAGCAATCAACAAAACCTGGGTACCATCAAAAGCAGCAACCTTTGTACAGAGATCATCGAATATACCAGTCCTGATGAAGTGGCTGTTTGTAACCTCGCTTCTATTGCTTTGCCACGTTTTGTAATCAACGGCAGTTTTGATCAGCAAAAATTATACGAGGTAACGTACCAGGCTACGCTCAACCTGAATAAAATAATAGACAATAATTACTACCCGGTTGAAGAGGCCCAGCATTCCAACTTGCGCCATCGCCCGATTGGTTTGGGTGTGCAAGGATTAGCCGATGTATTTATTTTATTGCGTCTTCCTTTTGAAAGTGATTTGGCTAAAATGCTGAATAAAAATATTTTTGAAACAATCTACTTTGCAGCCATGATGGCCAGTAAGGATCTGGCTATCAAAGAAGGCGCTTACGAAACTTTCCACGGTTCTCCTTTATCAAAAGGCAAGTTTCAATTTGATCTTTGGAATGAGCAGCCATCTAACCGCTGGGATTGGGATAGCCTGAGAAAAGAGGTAATGGAACATGGTGTAAGAAACAGTCTGCTGTTGGCTCCAATGCCTACCGCATCTACTTCGCAGATATTGGGTAACAATGAGTGCTTTGAACCATACACTTCCAACATTTATTCACGACGTGTATTGAGTGGCGAATTCATCATTGTAAACAAGCATTTGCTGAAAGATTTGGTGAGCCTTGGTTTATGGAACAATGATATGAAAAACAGGATCATTGCGGCCAATGGATCTATTCAGAAAATAACAGAAATACCGGCAGATCTGAAAGAACTGTACAAAACAGTCTGGGAGATCAAGCAACGGAATTTAATTGACATGGCTGCAGACAGAGGTGCGTTTATTTGCCAGAGCCAGTCCCTGAATTTATTTGTAGATAATCCTACTACTTCCAAATTAACCTCCATGCATTTTTATGGCTGGAAGAAAGGATTAAAAACCGGTATGTATTATTTGCGTTCCCAAGCCGCCACACAAGCTGTTCAGTTTACCATTGAAAAACAAGGCAGTGAAGAGTTGGCACCGGTTATTCCACAGATAGTTGCTAATGCAGAAGCTGGAAATAGTGTAAATGACATTGCCCCTGATTTTACCGGCCCTACCTGTACCATGCAGGATGGTTGTGTAAGTTGTGGTTCGTAGGTTCTTATAATATTTTTTTGATAGACGCAGGTAATTTTATTGCCTGCGTTTTTTTATGTGGTTGATGAATGCGTGGTCTTAATTTTTACCGCCTTTTCTTGAGTTGCTGAGTAGTTGGTTCCCGTTTTTTTCGATTCTAATAAAGTAACCATTTCCGTGAGCCGTCGTTGTGTGTTTTCACCAACGACCGAAGAAAATGCGTTTTGTGTTCAAGTCTCTATTTCAAGTAAATGGAAACATCTTTTGAATGGTTGATTTCTGCTTTGGGTGAAAACACACAACAGCGGCGAGCGGGATAGGATAGCGTTTTTAAAAGCGCTACGATTGTAGTCTTGTAAAAAAAATTATTACTTTATCAGGAAGCGGCGAGCTTGGAAGGTTGGTGTTTTTAAAACTGCCATGATTATAGTCCTATAAAAAAGGATTTTGATTTTTATCTGGCCGTTGTATGTGGAGATATTTTTGCAGTTTTGCTATGGCTGCGATTATCTCTTTATAGATTTTTTTGTTTTAGTGAAACATTGTAGTAATCAGCCCTGAAAGGGCGTAATATTACAGCCCGGGGTAAAACCCTGGGATAAAAGCAATCAGATAAATAAGCCCTTATATGTTTGCTTTTTGAATTTTAAATCGATCTAAGTGAATATAGAATTGCTGAATAAAACAAGGTTATTTTGCTAACAGATGCCAACTTTGAGGTAAGGAAGAAATAGCCCTGAAAGGGCGCAATAACATAGCATAGGGTGAAGCCCTATGAATAAATGAATAAATGAATAAATAAATGAATAACATAAGCCCTGAAAGGGCGTAATACACTCCCGTAAAAACTAACAGATGAAATTGAACACTCAAGATTTGTTGCGACCTTACAGGGCTACGTTCTTTGAATTTTGTTTACCCAGGGCGATGCCCCGGGCTATAATATTTCGCTCTTTCAGAGCTTTGATAGTTGATTTAGATAGACGTTTTTTTTAACCTGCGATCTTACGTTTAAATGTTGCAGGGATTTGCAACCAACTGCTGGCTGGTATAAGGTGTTGTATATTTTCTACAAATTTTCGCCAAGCAATTCTATAAACCTTTTACGGTCTATCATTTTAGCACCGAGGCTATCTAAGTGAGCGGTGTACACCTGGCAATCTATCAGTGTGATATTTTCCCGTTGCAACTGGTGTACATATTTAATGAAGGCAAACTTGCTGGCATTGCTTACTTTACTAAACATGCTTTCGCCAAAAAATACTTTGCCGATTTTTATTCCGTAGAGTCCGCCTACCAGTTCTCCGTTTAGCCAGGCTTCGGCGCTGTGGGCATGGCCTAGTTTATGTAATTGCGTATAGGCGTCTTGCATAGCTGGTGATATCCAGGTGCCTTCCTGTTCTTTGCGGTAAGCTGTTTTGCAATTTTGTATCACTTTATCAAAAGCCCGGTTAATGGTGAAGCGCAGTTTGCCGTTGTTTAAAATGCTTTGCATGCTTTTAGTAACCCTTAGCTTTTCGGGAAATAAAACAAAGCGGGGATTGGGACTCCACCAAACAATGGGTTCGTTTTCATTGTACCAGGGAAAGATGCCGCTGCGATAAGCGAGTAATAATCGTTCGGAACCTAAATCGCCGCCAATGGCTAAAATGCCCTCTTCGTCAGTCATTTCAACAGGTGGGAATATTATTTCATTGTTAAGAAAAACCATGTTGTAAAGATAGAATTTGTAAAGGCATCTCTAAGATAAAGGGAGGTAAAAATATCGTGTGGATAAATGTTGCCCAAAGGTATGCGGTACAAGAGGGCGATGCAAGAATGTACCACAAAGCTTCTAAGCCCGGACAAAAAAGAAGATGTCTAATGATCATGTAACGATCTTCGATCTCCTCTTCAGTGACGAGGCAACAATGTAAAACAAAGCTTGTCATCCCGGCCCAAAAATAGCACGTGGAAAATGTTAAGCTTTTCTTTTTCCCCTTCAGGGGCCGGGGGCTTGCTTCTCCCTCTCTACACCGCAATCACCTCAATAGTAGCTCCAATACCTCTGTCTGTAATGGCATCGCACATTGGTTTTAGTACTTCGTAGCTGCCTTCTTTTACAGCATACTTTCCTTTACTGTCGATGATGATGGCGCATTGTTCGGCCTGCTCTTTGTTGTGGCCGCAAATTTTCACGAGGGTTTCTATTACCCATTCAAAAGTATTTACTTCATCGTTCCACACGATGAGGGTACAGGTTTCTTCTGTAGCTGTAATGGTGTCAAATTCTTCCTTAAATTTCGTGTTGGTGTAGGCTGCCATATTGTTATGCTGTAAAAATAGGATGAATTTTTGATGCAACAGAAAAGTGAAGCAACATTTTAAATACAATCATTGTCATTTATGTATTAAAATTTAAGTTTTTGCGTTATATATATCAAGGAAAATCTCCCTATGCTGCGAATCATCAAAAAAAAGAAGGAAACACCCCCATTGCCGGAAAAACGCCAGGCCGTGGTATTGCCTTTGCATTCGCCCAACCGCAGCCTCGAATTTTTAGCAGAATTGATTGATACCATCCGGCCGGAAAATGCCAAAGACCTGGACCAGGCAACACTTCGCTTTAAGGCACTGCTATACCAGATTAGCCAGGATAGAACCTCTCTTTTTAGTTTGCGAAAAGCACTGCTTACCCAGTTTCTTAAAACTAATATTGTAATTGCGCTTACTGAAAATGGTATTGTGAGCAGCCGGGGACTTGTGCAGGAATTGATGAGTAAGATAAAGCACAAGGTGCTACCAGAGTTGCAGGCACCAGATAATTTTTTATTTGTAATCAACAAGATTTTTTATAAAAAAACGGATCATATCTGGGTAGAAGGAATTGATAAGGATTTATGGAAGCAGTTTTTTGAAGGGCTGGGTGTACAAATTAACCTGACAGAACCCAAGCTGATCAGTCAGTTGCAGCGGGCTTTGCAAATTCTCAGTTACCGCATTACCACGCTTGGTTTGGAGAAAGATATTACCAACCGTTTTGAAAACGGAAGTGATGTGATTTTTCCGTTCTTAGAGCAGAACAGGCTGGTGAATGAGTTCTTGCACCAGTATAATTCTGGCATTCAGCTTACCTCTCAAAGGATATTATTAGCGAATATTACAGAGTCCTTGCATAACTGCAACCAAAGTATTCATTGGGTGAGGGAGCAACGGGTTATGTATGGCACCAGCCTGGCACAAACGTATCTCATCACCCGTTTACAGCAACAAATAGACCGACTGTTTATCATCCTGGATGTATTGGATATGGATAGTCATTTCAATACGGATCGTTTTGTGGATTATTTTAAAACGGTTGTAAGGAATGAAAACCGGAAAAATTCTATCAAGGAATTTTTGAGCGAAAACACCAGTTATCTTGCTTACCAGATTGCAGAACATGGAGGCAGAACCGGAGAGAAATTTATTACGACCACCCGAAAGGATTTCTGGAGAATGTTTCAAAGTGCATTGGGAGGAGGTATTATTATTTCTTTTATTGGCATCATTAAAAACCTGTTGGGGAAAATGTCACTGGCTCCGTTTTGGCAAGGCTTTTTGTACAGTACCAACTATTCTCTCGGTTTCATTTTAATACAGGATACCGGATCAACCCTTGCTACAAAACAGCCTGCCTACACTGCTAATAATGTAGCCAGTTCTTTTGATGTTCAAAAAGTAGGCGAGGAGCCGGATTTAAGAAACCTGGCCATTACCATCGCAAAGGTGAGCCGAACCCAAATTGCTTCTTTTACGGGAAACCTGATCGTCGTTTTTCCGCTCACCTATTTGCTTGCCTGGGTGTTTTTTAGAACCACAGGTACCATGATAGCAGCGGGTGATGCCGCACAAAAATTACTGACCGACCAACAGCCTTTTCACTCGTTGGCATTGTTGTACGCCTGTTTTACCGGCTTCTTTTTATTTTTAAGTGGATTGATTGCAGGCTATGTAGAAAATTATGTGGTGTATGGAAGGGTAGCAGACAGGCTGCGAAATTTATCTTCTTTTAAAAATAATTTTAGCGAAAAGCGTCGTTATAAAATCATTCATTACCTCGAAAATAACCTAGGTTCTTTAATCGGTAATATCTCTCTTGGATTCTTTTTAGGCATGGCGGGATTTGTTGGAAAAACTTTTGGACTGCCGTTCGATATCCGTCATATTACGATTGCGGCAGCAAATGCGGCCATTGGTTTTTTCGGACTCGATCACCAGGTGAGTGCCAAAGAAGTATGGTACACTGTAATTGGTGTTGGCAGTATTGGGTTTCTGAATTTCGCTGTAAGCTTCGGGCTCGCATTTATTGTGGCAGTAAAAAGTCGTGGTATACATTTGAGAAATTATCCCGAGTTTGCTGGTATATTATGGCGTTATATCAAACGCTTTCCCCGTGATTTTGTGAAGGCTCCTGCCGAAAGAAGGGCGAATCAATTGAGCTAATTAATAGGCATCAATGCAGTTACTGTTCAGCCAGTTTTTCTTTATTTTAAATTTAATATTGCAGCCTGTTATCGGATCGTAATTTTCGCCCGCCAGGTGAATCGATCATTTTCACGAAAGTATTGTTCATTTAAAAAATAATGGGCGGTGTTTTTGTTGAGGGAATAACTTACCCCAATACGGGGTTGGAATTAACTGCTATAAAAATGCAGATGTAACTATTCCCCGGTTTTAAAAAATCTACTTCTCGGCAAGGTGTAACAGAAGCTTATTATCCATAAACCGAATTTTATCCGATAGGTAAAAATCTGCATAGCCATCATAATACCAGGGATTAGAAAAGTTGTAAATTTCAATTTTGATTGCTTTGTTATTTTTCTGTAACGTTACATTGCCTGGAAAGTGCATTTTGCTTTGTTGTGGGTGGCACGCCGTTGGATGCTATCGATTAACTTTAAGCACATAATAGTAATCAATGGAATTATTTTACCAATCAGGTTTTGAAAAAGTTTTAGAGCAACTTAAAACTACTTCTTCCGGCCTCAGCAATGAAGCTATTCCTGCACTACAACAGGAACATGGTGCAAACGAATTAAAAGAAGCCCAACAAAAAAGTAAATGGTCTATCCTTTTATCGCAGTTCACTGATGTGATGATTGTGATATTGATGATAGCGGCGGTGGTATCATTTGTGGTGGGCGAGCATACAGATGCTTATGTAATTCTTGCCATTATTATTGGCAATGCCTGGATGGGATATTCGCAGGAATACAATGCCGAAAAATCGATCCGCATGTTGCAAAAAATGTCGGCCCAGTTTGCATTGGTGGTTCGAAACAGCAATCCTGCTAAGATTGAAGCACGGCAGTTGGTTCCAGGTGATATCATACTGCTGGAGGCGGGAGATATCGTTCCTGCAGATGCAAGATTGATGGAAGTGAATTCTCTCAAAACAGACGAGGCATCGCTCACCGGTGAAAGTCATTCAACAGAAAAGAAGGCGGATGCTATTCCGGATGCCAACCTGGTGCCCGGCGACCAGGGAAACATGGTTTTTAAAGGAACGATTGTAAGCAACGGCTCTGCAAAAGCAGTGGTGACTACCATTGGCATGAATACAGAATTAGGTAAAATTGCAGACCTGTTAAAAGTTGAATCTCAAAAAACACCTCTTCAAAAAAGACTGGCGGTGTTTAGCAAGCAATTGGCCGTTATAGTGGTATTGATTTGTTTAGTGGTGTTTGGTATTGGTATGTGGCGTGGTGCCAATCCGTTTGAAATGTTTCTTACTGCACTTTCCCTTGCAGTAGCAGCTTTGCCGGAAGCCTTGCCTGCAGTGATCACGATTGCCCTGGCACAAGGCGCCCGCAGAATGGTAAAACAAAAAGCCCTGATGCGCAAGTTGCCAGCGGTGGAAACACTCGGTTCCGTTACTTATATCTGTAGCGATAAAACCGGAACGCTTACGCAAAATGTAATGACGGTTGAAAAGTTGCAGGCCCAGCCGGGGCAGGATGTGCTATTGGCCAATGCGATGATGCTAAACAATGAAGTGCGATTTTCAGAAGATGGTTTGCTGGGCGATTCTACCGAGACAGCATTGGTAGATCATGCGATTGAAAAGGGGCATTCAAAAGAGGCGGCTGACAGGCAGTTTCCGTTGCTACTAAAACTGCCGTTCGATTCGGTGCGGATGCGGATGAGTACATTGCATCGGCATGGCGATCAATGGATATTGTTTGTAAAAGGAGCCCCCATAAAAGTGACGGAGGTATTGAGTGAAAAATATAAAGAACAGTTGCCTGCATGGCTGGATCAAAACAGGGCTTGGGCAGCAGCCGGTTTAAGGGTATTGTTTTTTGCCTATAAAATATTTGATCAGGATCCGGGAATGATAAAGGAGGATGCGGAAAAGGACCTCGATTTTTTAGGTATGACAGCCATGATAGATCCACCAAGAGAAGAAGTGGTGGCAGCTATACAAGAATGTAAAACAGCCGGTATAAAAACGGTGATGATTACCGGCGATCAGCCACTAACGGCCACGGCCATCGCAGAACGATTGGGGATGATAGAATCCGGGCACAAAGGAGTAGTAACAGGTACCGATCTTGAAAAGCTTTCTACTGAAGATTATAGCAGCCTGGTAAAAACGACTTCCGTTTATGCCAGAGTTTCGCCGGAACAAAAGCTGACCATTGTAAAAACGCTACAGTCAAACGGAGAGTTTGTAGCGATGACAGGAGATGGCGTAAATGACGCTCCCTCTTTAAAGCAGTCTGATATCGGAGTAGCAATGGGGATAACGGGCACTGATGTATCTAAGGAAGCTGCTGATATGATTTTGCTGGATGATAATTTTGCCACCATTGTAAAGGCAGTTAAAGAAGGCAGGCGAATTTACGATAATATCCGGAAGTTTATTTTGTATGTACTCTCCTGCAATCTTGCAGAAATTCTAACGATTTTTTTTGCGCCCATACTTGGTTTTGCGATACCATTATTGCCAATTCATATTCTTTGGATCAACCTGGTAACAGATGGCTTACCGGGTTTGGCATTGGTTGCTGAGCCAGCCGAAACCGATATAATGAATCGTAAACCCAGGCCACCAAAAGAAAATTTGTTTGCCGGGGGATTGATTGCCCGGATCGTGTTGTCTGGCATTTTTTTGACCATAGCATCCATAGTAGTACAATGGTGGGCAGTTAAACAAGGGTACGATGTAAAATCGCAGCAGACGATGGTTTTTACTACGCTCTGCTTTGTTCAATTGGGGAATGCACTTTCAGTTCGGTCAGCTCACCAGATGATGTTATCAAAGGGCTTTTTTGCCAACAAGGGGATGTGGGGAGCAATAGCCGGCACAGTAGCCCTTCAGTTATTGATTGTGCATGTGCCTTTTTTGCAACCGATATTTAAAACTGCCGGTTTAGGATGGGATGCTGCTATTGTAATATTGATTGTAACGGTTGTTTGTATCATTTGCATAGAGTTGCTGAAATTTTTATATAAAAAGAAATAGTTGAATTACAGTTTTGCTGGCTCAGGAAACCTTTTACCTGCCTGTGTTTGTAATGTGTTCATATTTCCGGGTTTAAAAAAGTATTAAAATAATCCATAAAAAATTTTGCAGAAATGATTAACCTCCTATCTTTGCAGTCCGAAATAAAAAAAGGGAGTTTAGCTCTCCCGATAGCCATCGGGATGGTTTAGAAAATATTGGGAGTTTAGCTCAGTTGGTTTAGAGCATCTGCCTTACAAGCAGAGGGTCGGCGGTTCGACCCCGTCAACTCCCACAGAAGCCTCACAGAAATGTGAGGTTTTTTTATTTTATGTAATTCACTGTTTACATATTATACTCGACTATCAAAAACAAATATTATGTCGGCTTCACGAGTGATGATATTCATGAAAGGCTTAGAAGGCATAATACAAACCACATCGGTTTTACCGGAGGTATCGGTGATTGGCTAATAGTCTTCACTGAACAATTCGCCACAAAAGAACAAGCCACTCAGAGGAAAAACAGATTAAAAAATGGAAGAGTAGAAAACTCATTGAGGAGTTTATTGGGAGTTAGCTAAGTTGGTTTAGATCATCCCGATTTTACATCGGGAGGGTCCGGCGTTTCGACCCCGTCAACTCCCACCAAAGCCTCACAGAGATGTGAGGCTTATTTATTATATCGATTATTTAAAAAGATCAAGCAGCTTATTGGGAGTTGGCTCAGTTGGTTTAGATCATCCCGATTTTACATCGGGAGGGTCGGCGGTTCGACCCCGTAAACTCCCACAGAAGCCTCACAGAAATGTGAGGCTTTTTTATTGTACCGATTTCTTAAAATGATCAAGCAGCTTATCGGAAGTTGGCTCAGTTGGTTTAGAGCATGCCGATTTTACATCAGGAGGGTCGGCGGTTCGACCCC
>JBBQKO010000158.1:0-9760 GCA_038327005.1 Chitinophagales bacterium
CGGAATGTACACAGCAACTACCTGGATGTGTGGATGAGTTTAGGACTTGTTGGTTTTATTATTTTCCTTACCGGCTTTTTTATACTGCCCGTTTTCCGTTGTTTACAAACAAATGATTGGTATGGCATTGCTATTATTGCAGCCTTTATGTTGGCCTTATTTAGCGAAAGCTACATGGACCGGACAATGGGCAATACAGTACTTGCATTTTTTCTGGCTTTTATTTCCAGTTATAAAAAGCAGTAATAAATTTAAGCCTATTGATTATCCTGCAGGTACATCTCAATTGCTTTTGCTGTATCTCCCATGTAAACCAGCTCACCATGTTTCATGTAGCCGGAACGGGTACAGTATTTTTTTATCACATCCATGCTGTGACTCACCAATATAACCGTCTTCCCTTCTATCCATGAAGATTCAAACACCTTGATCGCTTTTTCCTGAAACTTCATATCTCCTACTGCAAAAATTTCATCTAAAAACATAATGCTTGCGCCGGCGTTGACCGCAATTGAAAATCCGAGGCGGGCTACCATGCCAGACGAGAAAAACTTAATCTTGGTATCAATAAAACCTTCCAGCTCTGCGAAGCTTACAATTATATCAAATATTTTGTCAATTTCTTTAATCTTCATTCCCAACACAGATGCAGATACATAAATGTTCTCCCGTGCTGTGAGCTCATGGCTCATGCCAACACCGAGGTTCATCAATAAGGTGGTGCCATTGATTTCTACAAATCCTGTATCAGTTGGATACACACCAGCCAGTAAACGTATCAAAGTAGATTTGCCACTTCCGTTGCGGCCTATCAATCCAATACACTCTCCTTTATTAATAGAAAAGTTCATTGTTTTAATGGCCTCCACCCGCTTATTCCGGGGCGGGTTAAAAATATTAAACAGGCGATGTTTAACTGTATTGTGACTGTCTTCGCTGATGTTAAAAGTCTTGCTGATATTTCTTGCTCTTAATGCGATCGTACTTTCCATAGGGTTATAATTTTTCTGCCGCTCTTGCGCCAAGTTTGTTTAATAATAGTAGTCCAACAAATAACAGGAATATGGCGTACCCAAAATCAAAAGCCATTAGTTCAAAATCGGGCGCTTTTGCATTCATCATCACCATTCTCGCATTGATGATAATGCCTGCTATGGGATTGCCATAATCAAAAGAAGGTAATGCTTCTTTAAAGGTGGACAATTTGTAAAATATAGGCGAAAGGAAAAACAGGAATGAAACAAATACCATCCATACCTGGTTGATGTCTTTTGCAATAATGTATAAAGTAGACAATATCAACGAGCATCCCAATGACAAAATGAACAGGTTGATGAAGAGCACAACTATCCAAAGATTATAATAAGAAATGGGTGATGATTGCGCCTCCATCAGATGATAAAAAAGAAAAAACATGGTAAGGTTAAATAAAAACCCAATGCTGTTGGAGAATAAGGTTGAGATATAGATTTCCAGCTTATTCATATTGCTATATTCATACAAGTACTTTTTAGCATGTAGAATCTGTATGGTTCCTGAAGTAGATTCTACAAAAAAGTTCCAAAACACCAAACCAATAAAAAGATAAGAAGCAAATGCGGGAACATCTGTTTTAAGAATTAGTTTGAAAGCTACATAGTAAATACACATATCCATTATTGGCTTCAATAATGCCCATAGCAATCCCAGCTTATTTTCATAATACCGCAGCTTGAATTCAATTTTGGCCAATAGCCACAATCGCTCGTATTTGTTAGATCGGTTTGTCCAATCTTTTATAATATTACCAATCATCATAAGGGTTATTTAATATTTTTTAAGGGTTAAGGCAATTCTTTTTAAGCGGTCATTTTTCTTAACGAAATTTTTGAGCTTAGAAAATAGCATATTTTCGAAAGCTGGCTTTATTGAAACATTTATCTCAAATGTAGGGTTATCATAAAGGTGTCCGGGTCCGTTGGCATTAAGAAGATTTATAATTTGGACGGCAAATTTAGTGTAATAAGCACTATGCTTTTCAGTTATATATTTATTCGAGTATAATAATTTTTGGTTACTGATATTACGAATCATTGAACCTGTTCGCACCCGGTAATAAAATAATACCTCAGGCAACACAACGCCGTTAAATCCATTGTGCAACATTTGTATTACACTCTCATAATCCTCCAATCCATAATCTACTTTTTCATCATTTAGTCCACCCGCTAAAAAGGCATTTCTTTTATAAACCAGTCCGCTGCTATTGATTGGGTTATGTACCAGTGCATAAGGAGGTTGGGGTGTAAAAGTTGGCCATAATGCCTGGCTATTTTCAAAATACTGTACCCATGATCCCACAAAAAAAACATTGTCGTTTCGTATAAGTGCATGGATGGCTTTTTCAAAATAGGTAGCGGCTACTTTATCATCTGCATCCAAAAATGACAGGTAAGTACCTTTTGCAATTGCAGCCCCATAGTTACGTGTTTTCGCCAGTCCTTTGTTAGGCTGGTCAATAACAGTTATATTCTTTTGGCTACTTAACAAACGCAATTTTTCAATGCTGTTGCTATCTGTACTCCCGTCATTAATAATCAACAGCTCAATATCTTTATAGGTTGATTTATTTACCGATTCAACGCATTCTTCAATATATTTTCCCATATTGTAAAATGGCACTACAACAGATAAAAGGCCTGGTGCAGACGATGTTTTTGCATTAGGCTTAATTTCTTGCTGGTGTAAAAAAGGAAACTGATTGGTTGTTTGTTTATCTTTTATAATCTGCTCAAGAAAAGACCGCTTCTCTTGCATCACTTTTTCAAATGAATAATCATCATGAACCCTTTGACAAGCATTGATGCTAATGCGTTGCAAGGATTCATTATTTAATGATAATATTTTTTTTAACTGCTCACTAAAAGAAGCTGGTTCATTGTGATCAAATAAAAATCCTGACACTCCGTCTTCAATCATTTCCCGCTGGCCACCTTGTATGGATGCTAAAACAATTTTCCCAATACTCATAGCTTCCATTACCACATAAGGCATATTGTCTACAATACTTGGCACTATGATTACATGTGCATCCCGGATGGATTCGTTGATCTGTTCCGGCTTTATTTTTCCATGTAGTACCAATAAGCCTTTTTCAATGTAACTGGCATATTTATCTTTTACCAACTGCCCCATGGTTTGTACCTCCGGGTGATAAACGATGTCCATTCCGCCAATTACGTGCAAGGGATGCTTAAACTCATCATCCCATAACTCCTTGAAATATGCAAGTAATTCGAAACTTCCTTTCTGAGGTGAAAGCTTTCCATAATAAACTATTTTATTGCGTTTGAAGTCAGTCGTTCTGTGTGTTTCATTTTGATAGGGGTTTGCAATAACCGCCAATTTTTTTTCATCTATTGCAACATGTTTTCGAATTTCAGCTACAAGAAAATGCGAGGGTGAAATCAATCCGTCTGCAGCAACGATGGCTTGCTTTTCCATTTCACCCGTCCAGAAATCAGGGTAGCGATAAGTAGGCACCCTGTTGTATTCCAGGTAAATAAATGCGGGCGAATGTAATGTAAGCAGGATAGGAACACCCAATAAAAATTGATAGCCTATATGTTTAAATTGGGTAAGATAATAGGCGATGCCCAAATAATCCTGAGACTCTATGACATCAGGTTTGCCTTCCTTTTCTATCATTAATTTTACCATGCCTGCAAATGCATAAGCGAGGCGGGCCGTGTAACCCAACGATGCATGAAGCTTATTTCTGTTGCTGCTAAATTTTATTAAGCGAATATTTTCCGCCCCAGCGGAAATGAAATAATCTCTCACACTATCATCCTGCGTGAACACCGTTACCCTGTACCCTGAACTGGCCAACATCCTAGCTGTAAAATAACAGTAGGTGCTTATACCACCGCCATGCATGGGGGGATATTCCGTTGTCAATAACCAATAGTTCAATCTTTGTATTTTTTAACGTTGTCACTAAATAGGGAACGGAAGCTACGTTTACCCATGATCACTTTTATAATGTGGCCTAGTTGTTTGTACCAAAGGGGGAGGATTTCGTATTCATGATTATACCAATCAATGATGTCGTAATATTCTTTTTCCTGCACTTCTTTACTGAGCGATAAAAAATTTTGATACAGCATTGTCCTCTTTTTCCAAAGCATAATTTCTACCGCTAATTCTTCCTTTTCTATGTCAAGTTCTTTTACGCCGTTATCTAGCCCACTTTTTTCATTAAAAGTAAACTGCTTTCTAAAATTATCAAGTAAGACTAAATCCATTATTTCTTCGTTAAAATGAATAAGGGTACTACTACCGCAGGGTTGAAAATTTCCAATAACATCTGCAATATTTTTAGAAAGGCTTTCCAGTTTTTGCAATGAATAATTTTGTACCGTTTGCGCAGCGGGACCGGCATGAAAAAAAACGGGCAATTCTACATCATGTATTCCCTGTTGGTTTAAGTAAGTGTTTATTTTGTCTGCCTGCAAAAGACTTTGCTGATATGTTTTTGTATGAGAAAAAACAGGCACAACGTTCGCAGTGCAGGAAGATTTACCGGTTGCAATCAGCAAATACAAATGCGTTAAAACGGCTGAAAAATCGTCATCATTTTCAAAAAGCTCATCCGATAAAGTAATTATAAATGCATTTGGCATTGATGCTAGTGCCATATACAAATCAGGTGTGATTTCAGTTTGACTACTCAAAAGAATATTAAACCTAAGTTGTGGAAACCTATTTATTTCTGCGCTTTTCTTTAATAGCAGCGAAGCGGTGATTGTAAAATATAGTTTTATATCCATGTTATATTCCCTTGATTAAATATCCCTGGCTGGTAACGATCCAGCTCAACATTCTTTCCCATGAATGCGTAATTGTTCCTGAAAAATTATCAAGCACATTGCCATCCTCCAATTCTTTCCGTATCTCCAGCGGATCATATCGTTTAAAAAAATCTCTTAACGGTTTTGCCCTGGCCCAAAACATGGTACCCGCAATAAATGAATAAGTTGCTGGCGTGGTCTCATAAGTCTGCACCAGCTTTTTCAATATTCCTCCGTTGATACCTGAAAAATGACCTTCTTCAAACGGTTCATTAATTATGTATTCATTGGTGGCAACTATGCCATACCTGTTGCTTTCGCAAAATATATCCATTGATTTTTGAATGCTTTTCGCAGAGATAATTTTAAGCAGATCTTTTTTCCATGTGGCGCTTTTTAAAGCCTGCAAACTCTTTTTATCGTGCAACAATAAAATATAGTCAGCCGCTATTTGAAGTTGCAAAAAAAGTTCCATCAAAGCCAGTTTCGCTCCAATATCTTTTCCTTTATTGGAGGTAAAAATAATAATGCATCCCGGAAATTTATCTCGTAAAACTGATGAAATCAATTTTTTACCAGGTGTTTCTTGGCAGATATTAAAAAGAAAGGTGGTGTCAAACAATAGCAACGGCTCCAATTCAGCGCATACTTTTTCGTACGTGTCTTCATAAAACATGTGATATAAAACCGTTATTTTGTGGCGAGTGATCATTTTGAGATTATAAATAAAAATCAGCGCAGGTTATTAAAAACCTTAGGATCATTGATATAATTTTTTATTAATTGCGCTTTACTAAAAACATCAATTGAATAATAATCTGAAGAAAGGTAGTCCAACTGTGGATTGTCAAGCGGACCAATTTCGAGCATTTTGCCTTCTTTTTCAATCAAGTTGACGAAGTCGTTTCTATTTCTAATTTGGCTTGAAATTCTGCCCTCTTCAATACCATGTGTTATAAAATGATTTTCCAATGCTGATTTGTTCATCAGTTTCAGGTCCGGATAGTTTCGATAAATACCATGATCAAAATCAGATAGTTCCAGATAGTCTTTATTCATACCGTTAATTTTTTCACTTTTTTGGCTCAAACAAAGCCTTTATTTTTAATTCGCTTTTATACCTAACTAGTTTGGCGCCATTTAATTTTTTGGCACTTTTTTTATTCTTGATATTTCATCATTCCATTTATAAGTCCATAATATTTTCCCTGGTTTTAATCAGCCGCCTTTTGCCACTCGTAGGCTATTCTTGGTGGGAAAGCGAATTGTGTTGCAGTGGTATCAACACCCAGGTTATGATTGAAGAAGGGGTCATTAACCATAAGATTATTCCATTTATTTAAAATGAAAGATTGTTCTGTTTTAAACCTTGGGAGATTATTTTCATCCAGATCATTTCCACGGGATAATGATTCATGATGCGTTAACTGTGCAAACGGAGTCCAAACATTTTTATAGCCCAGCAACGTTAATTTTAAACAAAAGTCAACGTCATTGTAAGCAACTTTTAAATTTTCATCGTCTAAACCTCCTGCTTTGATATACACTTCTTTTCTTACTGCAAGGCATGCTGCCGTAAGTGCAAGATAATTTTGCACAAGGTTTAGTTTATTAAAATACCCCGGATCATTCTTATCCCTCTTCAAATAAATATGGATGCCCGGGTGTGCTTCAAATAAAAAAACACCTGCATGTTGAATTTGACCATTTGGATAATACAATTTTGCTCCAACAGCACCGACTTCTTCCCGCATACATTGGCTGACCATCTCATTTAACCAATCTCTGTTTATAACTTCAGTGTCGTTGTTAAGCAAAACCAATACCTCTCCTTCAGATTGCCTTACCCCAAAATTATTCATGGCAGAAAAATTAAATTCGCCCTTAAACGAAAACACCTTAACCTGTTCCTGTTCACGCTGTACCTTTTCAAAATACGCAAGTGTCAGTGCTTCTTCACTATTGTTGTCAATAATCAATATTTCAAAATTTGGATAACCGGTATTTTGGAGTAAACTGCTGATGCAGGTGGATAGTACCTCTACCATATCCCTTGTTGGAATAATGATGGAAACCAGCGGAACTTTTTTTGGCAACGCCCATTTAATACGAAAGGAATTATGTATGTTTTCAACCGGTGTTGCTCTTTGTGCCGTTCTGCTAAAATGATCCTGCAACGCTCTCAAGCCAGCACTAACTGCATAACTTTTATTAGATATTGTAATTGCAGTAGAGCCGTTTAAAGCTCTCCAATGGTAAAGCACATGTGGTATATGATATATCTGTTCTGGTTTTAAATGTTCTATACAACGTAAAGCAAGATCGTAATCCTGGCTACCTTCATACCCCTCTCTAAATCCGCCGATTTTCTTGATGAGTGCATGTTTATACACACCAAGATGGCTGATCATATTTTGTCCATAGAAAAGCTCCCTATTCCAATCAGTTTTAAAATAAGGATCGAATCTATTGCCTGATTCATCCATTTTATCTTCATCACTGTAGATGATTTCCAGGTTTTTATTTTTGTTAAGCACCGATGCTACCATGTATAAAGAATGTGCTGGCAGTTCATCATCCTGGTCAAGTAATACAATAAAATCACCTGTAGCAAATGCAAGCGCACTGTTGGATGCTTTGCTGATATGCCCATTGATTTCCCTGAAAACAATTTTTATACGATCATCCTTTGCCTTGTATTCCTTTAATAATTTTCCTACAGCTTCATTGGTTGATTTATCATCTGCAATGCACAGTTCCCAATTTTGATACGCCTGATTTATGACTGAGTCAATTGCCTTTTTTAAAAAAATTACAGGTGCATTGTAAACAGGCATCACGATTGAAAAAACAGGCTGATACGCAAGACCGGATGAAAGCTTTTTGATAGCAGCAAGGTGTGACGGCGAAACAGTGTCATACAGTTTGCACCATAATTTGTACTCTTCCAGCGAATGTTTTTCATAATGGTAAATTGCCTGTCTAACCTTTTCCCGCAGATCCAATTTGCCGGTCTTTAAAAATGTTGTTACCAATCCCGTATAGAATGACAAATTATTTTCGTCCGGCAGATAAATTTTTTTATACCTGGACATACCGATCTGAAACACTTTTATACTACCTGCAGCCTTTAAGGTAAATTCTGTTAAAATGAAAGTGCTTGCAGTAGTGGTTGGATCAAATCTTAGCTGCAAAATATCAGACGAAAAATTAATAAGGCAAGATATAGTATCATCAACTATGGCTGGTAACCTCCAAATATCTTCTTCGTTGAAACCACGCCCGTAATCAAAATATAACATCGGCGACAACAACGTTCCATCCACCACTTTGATATTTAGCGATAACCAATACCAACCTGCTTTCAATTGGTTGTTCTTTAAATCAACCAAAAAATAAGGGTCCATGCCGGTAGATGTATATTCGCCAGAATTGGACCGAGCATTAATTTGCTGTGCACAATTCAAATAATATTCCGCCTTTTTAAACCCGGTTTTTGAAGCAACAGTCAACAACAACATGCCTTCGTTTTTATTAGGCTTTTCATCCTCTATAATAGTCGCAGGAAAAAGAGGTTCAGTTTCTTTTTCAGAAACTATTTTTTTTTTGAATTCCCTGGCGAGCTTTTCTTTTAATACACCCATTAAAGTTCTTTCTTCATAGGTAGCTTTATACCAAGCAATAGCTGTCTGCTGGTTGTTTACCTGTGTCTTCAATCCTTCTAATAAATCATTCTGCTGCACCAGCTCTTTCACTGCATTGTTAAAGGAGTAATCGGCCACTTCCATT
The DNA here is from genome assembly GCA_038327005.1 of Chitinophagales bacterium. Classification (GTDB taxonomy): domain Bacteria; phylum Bacteroidota; class Bacteroidia; order Chitinophagales; family Chitinophagaceae; genus Ferruginibacter. The sequence continues at coordinate 8,622 of JBBQKO010000158.1, forward strand.
TTTTCTTTAAGGGTTGATTTAACAGCCACGGTTTCCTTTTGTTGACTTTCAAGTACCAGCCAATCTTCAAGCAATTTTCTAAAAGCTTCTACTTGCAATGCCAAAGTATCCCGGAGTTTACTGTTATCTAACTGCAACTGTTGGTTGGTGTTCGCTAATTGTTGATTGGCTAAAGTAAGCGAACAATAACTATCCTTTACTTGATTTAGTTTCAATACAAGTCCATTCACATTTTTACTTAGCAATTCATTTGACATACCCAATTCCCTGGTGCTTTCCCCGGTGAGCTGGTATTTTACTTCAAACGCCTTGTATTTTTCAGGTGACTGGTCAGTTGTTATTGTAAGGTCATTTAAATTTTCTTGTATATTATCGTAATGTAATTTTATTGTTTGATAATCGTCTTTCAACTCTCTATTACCTCGTTCTAATTGCATGTTGGTTTTAAGCAATTCACTATTTTGTATGCTGATGGCTTCCTGGCTTTCTTTTAATTGGGCATTCGTAATTGAGAACTCTATAGTACTATTTTTTTCTGTATGATAATTAAACTTCAGTTCAGCATTTATCTCTTTCAACTCTTCCACGATGAGTGATAAACTTTCATTTTTTTGCCGCAGTTCGTTATTGGTTGCATCTAATAGTTGAGCACTTTCTGTAAGCTGTAAAAATGATGTCTCCCTGGAGTTAGATGCAGTAATATGCTGATTTAGTAATTGAATCGTATCAAACCTATATTTAAAAAAGCTGCCGCGATCTGAAAAGAAATTCCTTAAAAAAATGTAATACTCCATATCATTACTGTTGGCAAGCAGCGTCCGGATTTCTTTAGGAAAAACGTCACCTATGGCTATAATGCCCAGGCCATGGCCAAAATCGAACTGAAAATGATTGTATTGTTGTTTTAATTCTCCCCATAATTTAAACACACCAAAGTTTCTTTCCCTTACATTGATGTCGTGAAATATTACGATCGCATTTTTTGCTAATTTAGGAAGCCATGTTGCAAAGTCATGCTTTACTGCTTCATAAGTATGCAAGCCGTCGATGTGCAGGCAATCGATTGATCCATCTATAAAATAATCATGCGCTTCATCAAAAGTTGAACGAATCAATGTTGAAAACCTGGAGTATTCCTT
>JBBQKO010000159.1:0-9737 GCA_038327005.1 Chitinophagales bacterium
CCACTGTTTGGAAACAAATTTTAGATTCTGTACAGTGTTATTTCAGGGTGTTGATGACCATCTATAACGGTATAGAAATCCTTCTACAAAAGGAATAAATGAGCAACTACTTGAGCATGGAAAAGCTGATGATTGAAGCAATAAAAGAAGGACAATCCGAAAAGAAAAACATCATTGCTTTAACTGTCATTTTTACCTCACGGAATAGTTTTGATTGAAACCAAAATCAGACAATTTCATTAGATGCATCAAGCAGCTTTTTATTTATTCAAATATCTGCTATAAGCTTTTAAAGCTCAATAGCGTGATTACAGAATTTACAAAAATACGATCGCAACCGATTTATCAGTTACCAGTATGCATTAGCAAGTGGGTACATGGCGGCGGCTCAATAAAATTATTTCCCTATCTTACCAATACAAAATCTACAATGCATGAAAAAAAATAGTTCCTGCTTTTTAATCGCTTTATATTTTTTCTCCGGCGTATATGCAAAGGAGCAAGTTGATGTGAACACCATCAACACCGTCAAAAAGGACGACCTTGAACATTCTAAAAATGGGGATTAACCAATGCAGTGCTGCAAACATGGGGTGATTTTGGAAAGAGTTGGGAATTGAAAAAATCTTACATCGCCCTAACCCTTCTTTATTACCACCCGTTTTTGGCTATCCAAAAAGATAGACTAAAAAAACCAATGGCTTAAAAGATACAGCAGTAATGTTGATAAAAGCCGCTGATCCTGCTGCACTTGAAGGGAGTGGGCGAGAATCAAAAGGCAAGCTGATATTGTCTTAGAGAAACGACACACTGAAACAAAGTTTTTAACAAATACCAACAGCAGCCTGCTACAACAGGCTTGCTACATTTTATTTCATTCTTAATAAAAATCCACATGCGCTTCATCTCATTGTTAACAATTCTTGTGTGCGTACAGCCCATTGCAGCACAAGTTTTTATCAAAAACATCACGGTAATGGATGTTGAAAAAAAGAAGGTCTTAACGGGCTACAATGTATTGGCAATAGACGGCAGGATCATTTCGGCTGATAAAGGCAAATTGCCCTCCTTACCCGATGGCACAACAGAAATTGATGGCACCGGAAAATTTTTAGTGCCGGGATTTACCGATGCGCATGTACATTTTTTCCAGAGCGGTGGCATTTATACCCGGCCAGATGTAATTGACTTGCGCAAATACCAGTCGCATGAAAAGGAACTCGCCTGGTTGCATACCAATATGGAAGATTTGCTGCGTCGGTATACCAGCATAGGCATTACCTCCGTAATAGATGTGGGAGCGTCGTTTACTTTTTTAGCGCAACGGGATTCGTTTGCCAACAAATCCTATTCGCCGGTTATTAGAATGACAGGACCTTTGCTGACTACCTATGTTCCGGAGCCGTACAAAAAATCGGGTAAAGAATCTCCTTTTGAAATGATGGTAACGGAAGAAGGCGTGCGCCAATCGGTGCGGAATCAATTACCACTGCACACCGATTTTATCAAACTTTGGTATATTGTAACCGATGCCGATATAGAAAAAGGAGCCCGGAAAAATTTACCGCTGGTGAAAGCGGCCATTGAAGAAGCGCATCAAAATAAATTAAGGGTGGCAGTACATGCCACCGAACGCATTACTGCCCAACTTGCCGTAGAAGCTGGGGCCGATTTTTTGGTACATAGTGTGGATGATGAAATAATCAATGATGCATTTGTACAACTACTGAAGAAAAGCAAAACGGTAATTTGTCCTACTCTTGTAGTAATGGGAAATTATTCAAAAGTACTGGGTGATCAATATCATTTTACAACGGATGAATTGGCCATCGCCAACCCTACTGCCATTGCTTCTATACTAAACTATCCGCAACCGGATACCCTGCTGGCAGGTGAGTACATCAAAGCCATGTCTTCTACCCTTCAGCAATCAAAAGAAAAGCGGGCCGATTCCATCATGCAGGTGAATTTAAAAAAACTGATGAATGCCGGTATTACCATCGCTACGGGTACAGATGCCGGCAACATTGGCACACAACACGCCGGCTCCTATTTTGAAGAGCTAAAAGCCATGCAGGCAGCGGGCATGAATACCTGGCAATTACTGGAAGCCTCTACCATCAATGGTGCCAAAGCAGTTGGACAGGAAAACGACTGGGGCAGCATCAGCAAAAATAAGCTGGCCAATATGCTGGTGTTATCAGCGAATCCGCTGGATGATATTGCCAACTGGCGAAAGATTGACTGGGTGATCAACAAAGGAATTCCTTTTAAACCCGAAACATTGATCACATCCTCGCCGGAACTACTGGCGCAGCAACAACTAAATGCTTACAATGCCCACGACCTGGAAGCATTTCTGGCGCCTTATGCAGATGATGTAGAAATTTACGAGCTACCTGATAAGCTACTTATGAAAGGGAAAGAAAACATGCGTAAAGACTATCAATTTATCACCCAGGTTCCGGGTTTACATTGCAGGTTGGTAAACCGGATTGTGCAAGGCAATATGGTAATTGACCAGGAAGAGGTATCGGGCTTTGGCGACAAACCAGCACATGCCGTTGCAATCTATTTGGTGGAGAATGGAAAAATCCGGAAAGTTTATTTTAAACAATGAGTCCATTCAATGAACGAACAATGATAAACTATTTGTCAATATCTGCTAGCCTTCAGATGCAATCAACAATTTTTTTTTGATGTTGACGATGAAATTGAAAGCTTGTTTTGCCGGTAGTAAGTGGTAAGCAACGAAGCAACCCCATTTTTAATTTTTCAGGTGAGCCTAAAAATTGGCTCACCTGAAAAAAATTGATTGAATACTTTTTTGCATGGCTGAGGTACAAAACATTTAAACATCTATTGCTTCACAATCCCCCCTTAACTGGTGGACAGTTTATTTATGATAAGCAACGTAAAATATCGCCAGAATTAGAGTGAGCCTCATGTAGTTATAATTTAAGCGCCCCCAAAGTAGCCGCCGACAGTTTCATTTACTATTTGGATATTTACTGTGCGGTTGGCTGCTGCTGATTGATCAAAAATTTTAATGAATCAGCCCTAAACTTTTTTAAATTAAAACACCGATCCGGCAAAGCGATATCCCAATAGAAAGCGAATGAGCAATACGAACCCTGATTGATACACTGGATTGATCCCCACCAATCCGTCGCATAACAACCTTTTCAACCCTCTATCATTTAAGGTTGCCTTCTTATAAATTTTGCCTCAGCACCTTTTTACTTGTATGATCTGGTAATCAAAAAAATAATTCAATTACCTTGAACCCGCAAATAAACAGTTTGTTATTTTTCAATTTAAATTATTTAAAAAATGAATAATCTCACGAATAAAGTAGCCTACATAACCGGGGGCAGCAAAGGCATTGGTTATGGCATTGCAGCAACGTTACTGGCCAATGGCATGAAAGTGGCCATCACCAGCAGAACTCTTGCGGCGGCGCAGGAAGCGGCTGCATCCTTAAGTAACGATCCTTCAAAAGTGCTGGCCCTTGAATCAGGAGTCAGTTCAATGGCATCCGAAGAAAACGCCATCAAGGCAACACTGGATCATTTTGGTCAATTGGATGTGTTGGTAGCCAATGCAGGCGTTGGTCATTTTGCAAATATTGAAAGTATCACGGCTGAACAATGGCATGAAACCATCGACACCAACCTAACCGGCGTTTTCAATAGTGTAAAAGCAAGTCTGGATGCCCTGAAGCAATCGCAAGGTTATATCATCACCATTTCAAGTCTTGCGGGTACTAATTTTTTTGAAACTGCCTCTGCTTATAACGCCAGTAAATTTGGACTGGTCGGCTTCACACAAGCCATCATGCTGGATTTGCGTAAATACGGCATTAAGGTTTCTACTATAATGCCGGGTTCTGTAGCAACTCATTTTAATCAACATGTTCCAGGAGATGCAGATGCCTGGAAGATACAACCGGAAGATATTGGTGAATTGGTGGCCGATCTTTTAAAAATGAATCCACGCACTTTGCCTAGCAAAATAGAAGTAAGACCATCCATGCCGGGGAAATAATTGATTTAATAATTCCAGTGTATTAGGGAATAACACTCCTGAATAATAAAACAACCCAAATTCTCTTTGCCAACCAGCAGAGGGACTTTGGGTTTTAATGTGCTATTGCATTTTAAGTGATTTGTAGCATTACAATACAATTAAATTTTCTAATCAATTGAGCCGTAAAACATTTCAAATACCTACAACCTTGCGATGCATGATTTCCGTATATGATCGACACAACGAATGATGAACATTCCATTCAGGAGGATGTGTAAAATGGTATATTTGGCCTTATCTCAACTAAAAGCCAGCCTATCCAACAGCTTCTGCCATCGGGTAAAATGAAAAACTGTTTAAAAATAAAGTTACACCAGCGGTAACAATAGAATGCGATAAAAGAATATGACAACAGGTAGAGAATACATAGATTCAGGGGTACTGGAACAGTATGTTTTAGGTTTAACCAGTCCCGAACAATCAATAGAAGTAGAGCAGCGGGCAGCGGCAGATGCTGCTATCCGGAACGAAATAGACGCCATCAGCATAGCAATGGAAGCTTATGCAATGGAACGTGCCATTCAGCCAGATCCCATCATTAAACCATTTTTGCTGGCTACCATCGATTATACCGAAAGATTAAAAAGCGGCGAACCCGTTACGGTGCCTCCTGAGCTAAACGAAAATTCGGCCATTGAAGATTATGGCCCATGGTTAAAGCGGGCTGATATGGTTACTCCGGGTATAGAAAACATCCATGCCAAAATTATCGGCTACACTGCGGAAGCGATTACAGCAATTGTGTGGATCAAAGATTTTGCACCACAGGAAGTACACGATCATGAAATTGAAAAATTTTTGATTGTGGAAGGTACCTGCGATATTATTGTCGGAGATACCGTTTACAAACTTGCAGCAGGAGATTATTTTCCAATACCGCTTCACAAAAACCACCTTGTAAAAGTTACTTCTTCCATACCATGCAAAATAATTTTGCAAAGAATGGCTGCATAAAAAATATTGAGCAAGGACAAGGGCGGAAACAGAAATCTATTTGTGCCTAAACCAGCAATCGGTTCTTGTAGTTTGATATGCTTTAAAAACAGTATTCACCGGATGGCCATGTATCAGCCGATCGTTGTATTGGGTTCGAACTAGGTAATTGAAAGCACCCATATCCCCGGTATATTCAGTTTGATTGTTGTGGTTGTACAGGCGGTGGATATCGCAAAGTTGTTCAATCAATTCCTGCATCACCAGGGCGTTGCCGCCAATCACGCCACAATTGAGTAAAGGGGCTGCTTTAAACGCTGCTTCATAAGCCGCATAATCAGGAATGCCATTGCGTAAATGAGTGGCATGGTCTTTCATCCAATCATTGTCCAGGCACTTTGGTTCATCCCCACAAAAAACAGCCGTTGGATTGTTGATAAAGGCCGGTTGTATAAATGGATTATTCAGCACCACCACATCCGATACATCGGTAATAAAAACACCACTCAGTTTGGACGCATACAATTGTAGAAAATATCGGTATATAAAGTACCGGTACATATTTGGATTGTACATGGCATTATACTCAACCTCAATGAATTTTATAGAATCGCTTTCGAATTGGTGACAGGTAGCCGCTGAAAAATTGTTGTGAAAAATAATGCCGGTCATATTGAGTGCTGTTGCCGAATCCGCCCAATCTTTTACAAGACTGTAATCATCATCCGTAAGCATAGTACTTCTGTTTACATCATAGATTCCTGTGAGATGGCAAGCCATGATGATGGGCTGAATGGTTGCAAAGGGCTGTATCCATGGATGACTAAACAAGCGCCGTGCTGCTTTTTTGCTTTAAGATTGCGCAGATACTGTTGGGTATATTGCGGTAGTAAATATAGTTTCGAAGATTTACTTTTTTTACCCGGTAGTGCATGGATGCCTGTTCAAAAAAATGAGCATCCGCAGCATAAATATCCTTAAAGGGCAAACTGGTAAATACTTCTTTTTTCCCAAATAAAGTGGCAAACAACACACAATCATCTACATGAATTACCTGGCTGTTATCATGCTTATCCGGCACGTAATAATCTTCTTCTTTATCTACAATGGTAATGGTGGTGGAAGCAATCAGGTCGGCAGTTTTCATTTGTTCCATACAATTGCTGAGGTAATTGGGTTGGTATTCGTCGTCGGCATCTAATATGGCAATATAAGTTCCGCTACTGTTGAGAATACCCCGGTTGATCGACTTTGACTGTCCACAGTTATTGTGCCGCAGGTAAATGATTTTGTCCTCATTTTTTTTGGCGTAATTCAGCAACAGGTTGTGAGTACTGTTGTTACTGCCATCATCAATGATTATCAATTCAAAATTGGTAAAGCACTGACAAAGCACAGAATCAATCGCACGTTTAACTAAATAAAAATCAGTATTGAAAACTGCCATCAGTACAGATATAGTAGATCTTTTGCTCACAGATAATGTTTGATTAAAAAACGACTGCAAATATAGGGTTATTGAATGTGGAGACTGCGCAGATAAAACACTTGAGACTGCGATCTTCCCAAATAAAATTGATTATTTAAAGATAGTTCTATTTATATCGCCTTTTCGGGGAATATTGTTAAACAGATTCTTTAGGAGTGGTGGCCATATTTGTGAATCAAGAGTTGTGAGTCGTGAGTGATGGGTGGTGATGATAAATTAAGCCTATACCATCTGATCAATCGGATAACTATTTCAGGTTAATGTTGACCAACAATCTTGTTCAGGGCAGCGATGCAATTCAATAGAACCCAAATGTTAAATGCCATTTTCTAATATATAGCAAGTGCATTTCTTTTGGAAATTGGTAGTGAAAGGGTTCTCCCAGCCACTATAAAGTAATCGGCCTTGATGGCCCATCCGGTAGCAATCGATTCACTGTTCATTACTCATCTCTCATTATTCATCATTCACAATTCTCCCTCCTTTTATAATAAGCCGGATGGCCCGGATAGATTTTATATCAATTGATGGATCGCCTTCTACAGCAATGACATCTGCCAGTAATCCAGGTTTTATGCTGCCAATTTTATTGGCATACCCAAAAAAAGCAGCATTTATACTGGAGGCAGATTTTAAAACTTCCAGCGGTTTCATTCCATAATCTACCATCATTTCCATTTCCCGTGCATTATCGCCATGCGGAAATACGCCTACATCGCCACCCATACAAATTGCCACCCCGGCATCCAATGCCATCTGAAAAGTTATCCGTTTTTGGGTGATGCTTTTAGGTTCAGGCCCGCCAGCCTTTTGCTCATTCTTCTTCCAGCCTTTGTATTGTAAAATAGCATCACCGGCGGCTAGTGTGGGACAGAAACCGACGCCCTTTTCTTTCATCAGTTTAAAAATTTCAGCCGTGCCGTCGTCGGCATGCTCAATGGTGCTTATACCGGCCATGATGGCCCTGCGCATCCCTTCCGGTGTAGTCGCATGTGCCACCACTTTTCTTCCGCTGCTATTAGCAATGGTCACCATGCTGGTCAATTCTTCTACGGTAAATGTAGGAGCCGTTTCACCATTCAAACCGCACCGGTAGTCGGCATACACTTTTATTAAATCAGCGCCTTTACCAATTTGTGTTCTCACTGCCTGGGCAATGCTTTCCATTCCGCTTACTTCTTCTGCACCCACAATTAAATCAACATCCGCATTGTGTGATGCCGGTCCATAGCTTCCTTTGGCAACAATGGCCCTGGTGGCAATGATCATCCGGGGACCCGGTATAACACCTTTTTCGATGGCGGTTTTTAAACCTGCTTCATCATACATGGCTCCTTCGGTTCCCAGGTCCCGTACGGTGGTGAAACCAGCCATTAGCGTGGCTTTTGCATGGTTTACAGCACAAGCGATTCGCTCGGCATGGCTTTCTTTCAATACGTGGTCGTTCCGGGGCGTTTCGTTGTAGGGATGTAATAATAAATGGGTATGCCCTTCAGTCAGTCCGGGCATCACCGTTACATTTTTAAGTTCAATAATTTTTGTGCCTGCGGGAAATTTGAATTTCATCGAACCTGCCGCCACAATGGTATTATTCTTTATCAACAACACTCAACCAGTATGCATCGTTTATCCATCAAAAACACGATCAGGCTTTAGCAATTAAAACTTTTCATTTTGTGCAATCGCATTAAAAGCAAAAAAGATCACCAGGAAAAAAGAACAGCATTTAATTTTTATACCGGAGAATTAGCGTAAAAATGGATATAAATGGATGGGGCTTATTTAAGGAAAACAATTTCCATGCGCCTTGTTTTGTAGTTGATGCTGCGATTTCAGTGTGCGTATTTCATATTGCCGACTGGTGTGTCAACCTTTCTGGCAGACTGTTGCAGGGAGTAACAGGCTTACATAAGATTGGCACCCCTTAGCCATTTTTAAAACTTACTAAATTGTAATGTACCCGTTACCTTCGGTGTAGTTTTAAAAGATTAGCAACAATACTTATACAGTAAAGATTTTACACCAGATGGAAAATTAATTCCGCCAGCGGGGTTGTTTACGTTTGAAATATATTTATATTCATTTTATTATGCCAATTTTCATGGACCTCCATATTGTTCCCGGTGTAAATGCAAAGGATGTAGCGGAAGCACATAGCAGGGACGTTTATCTTGAAAAAGATCACCATTGTAAGTGCCTCACTTATTGGATTGATGAACTACGTGGTCATGTGTTTTGTTTAATAGATGCACCCAATAAGGAAACCGTATATGAACTGCACAACCGATCGCACGGATTACTGCCGCATAAGATTATTGAAGTACAGAATAATTTTGTAGAATCCTTTCTCGGTCGTATTACCGACCCTGATAGAGGACAATATACGGATACCGGTTTGCTAATGTTGGATGATACTTCTTACCGAATTATCATGTCGGTAAATACGACTGATTCAATTTTACTGCATCACCAGTTGGGATTGGATGCGGCTGTTAAAAAAGTAGCGCAGCAAAATGATGTCATACGAGAAGAAATAAAAAAGCATTCGGGTAAAGAAGCGCTGCAAAATAGTCTTGAAATTATTGGCTCATTCATCGCTGCAGAAAAAGCAGTGAGTTGTGCTTTGGCTATTCAAAAACAATTAACTGACTTGTCTGAAGATGGCTTTTCTATACAAATACATGCAGGTGAGCCTGTATCACAAAGGGATGAATTATTTGGTGACACATTGCAACTGCTAAAGGGAATGAGCTTAATCAGGCGAAATAAACCAATTGTAATTACTGCCAGTGTAAAGGAACTGATTGCAAAAGATATGCTCCATAAAAGTGCCACACACCTGTTGGCACTTTCTTTACCCGATGAACAACTGCTGGTTTCGTTATTTGATCTGCTGGTAAAAAACTTTACCAACAATGAGTTTAGTGCAGATCAGTTTGCAAAAATGCTGGCCATGAGTAAATCGCAGTTGTACCGCAGGGTTACTGCACTCACCGGTTATTCTCCCAACGATTTATTAAAAGAATACAGGCTTAAAAAAGCGAAAGAGCTGCTCCGCAAAAAGAAATACAATATATCTGAAATTGCATTTGAGACAGGCTTTAACAGCCCCTCTTACTTCACCAAGTGTTTTAAAGCAACATTCGGTTTGCTGCCACTTTCTTACCTGGAATTAATTTAGTTTTTTAAAGTTGACCGAATTTTACCATTTCTTGAATGAAATGTG